>NZ_JBWKCJ010000032.1:0-9870 GCF_056436545.1 Streptomyces sp. NPDC043738
TCCACCCCCACCCCCCCCCCCCCCCCCCCCCCACCCACCCCCCCCCCCCCCCCCCCCCCCCCCCTCCCCCCCCCCCCCCCCCCCCCCCCCCCCCCCCCCCCCCCCCCCCCCCCCCCCCCCCCCGGGCCGTGGTGGTGCCTCGCAGGACCCTGCGCGGCTCGCGGAGGCCGAAACCGGCAAGGCCGATGCGCGTCCGGCGTCCGGGCCGGGTGCGCCCGGTGCGCCGGCCGGTGGCTATGTGCCCACGCAGCTGGTCTCGCAGCTGGATGCGGCGGATGTCGATCTCAGTGCGGTGGACGGGACGGACCGTCCCGGTGCCGAGGGCACGGGTGCCGGCGGGGCGGGCTCGGGCGGTACGGGTGCCGGTGGTCCCGGTGGCGGGGTGCACGCCGCCGCCACGATGCTCGCCGACGGTGCGTCGTTGCAGGCGAGCCTGGGTGGTGCCGGTGGCCCTGGTGTGCCGCCGCCGCCCGGTCCGCCCGGCGCGCCCAAGCCGCCCGGTCCGCCCGGTAGGTCCGGCGCGTCCGCGGCCGGGCAGGGCCCGGCGGGTCAGGGCGGCCAGGGCGGTCCGCCGCCTCCGCCTCCGGCGCCGCCTGTGGCGGGCGGCACCGGCGGCGGTGGGGTGCATGCCGCGGCGACGATGCTCGCCGGCGGTGCCGCGCTGGGCGGTCCCGGTGGGGCGGGCGCTCCCGCCGTGCCGCCGGCCGGCCACGGTGCCCCGCCCGCGGGTGTGCCCGCCCCGCCGCAGGCCGCGCCGCCCGGCCCCCCGGGCGCGTACGGCTATCCGCAGGCCCCCAGCGGTCAGCCGACCGTGGGCCCCGGCTACATGGCGGTGCTCAGCTATCGCGCGCCGGACGGTTCCGAGCAGAAGATCGTGCGCCGTTCGGCGCCCGGTACGCCGCATCCGGAGTGGCAGCTGCTGCACGAGCTGCGGGCGATGAACGTGCCCCCGCAGCAGGTCCTGGAGCTGCACACGGAGCTGGAGTGCTGCGATCTGCCGGGCGGCTACTGCGCCCGGATGATCCGGGACAACTGGCCGCAGGTGCGTATCAGCCACACGGCCGCGTACGGCCGGGACCATGCCTCGCGTCAGCAGGGCGTACGGCATCTGGTGGAGCATCAGGGCGAGTTGCACCAGGTCGCGGACGGTCCGGCGCGGCCGGCTCCGGTGCGGGTGCCGCTGCCGCACCCGTCCCAGGTGCAGCCGGTGCCGCCGGTTCCGCCGCAGGCGATCGGCCAGGAGCTGGAGCAGGCCTTCGGTCCGCAGGGGATCTTCCGCTTCGATCAGCGGGCGGTCTCCCGGCACGGCGTGCCCGATGTGGTGGCGCAGATGCTGGTGTGGGCCGGACTGCCGGTCGACTTCGGGCCGTTCTTCTGGGCGCAGGCGCAGCCGGGCCGCCCGGTGCCGACGCTGGCGGAGCTGGCGGCGGAGCGGGGCGTGCAGCCGGCCGCCGACGCGGGCTCGTATCTGGTGATGGGCAACGACTTCGGCCGTCAGCTGTGTGTCCAGTACGGGACCGCGCACATCGTGGCGGTGCCGATGGAGGGCGGGCCGGGCGGCCAGCCGGCGGCGCCGCAGTTCGTCAACAGCGGGCTGCCGGAGTTCGTGCGCTGTCTGGCGATGCTGGGGCGGATGTGGCGGCTGCGCTACGGGCTGACGCCGGAGCAGGCGGGCCGCTGGACGGTCGACTTCCAGGCGCAGCTGGTCGCCTTGGACCCGCCGGCGCTCGGTTCGCCGGAGACCTGGTGGTCGGTGCTGCTCGAGCAGATGTGGGACGGGCTGCTGTAGGCCAGGTCCGCGCCGCGCGCCGTATGGAGGGTGCGCGGCGCGGTGAGGGGTCCGGGTGCTCGACCTGCGCGACGGGCCGGGCCCCGGGACCATGCCTGTATGGGCCGTCCGATACCCCCGCGCTACCGGGCGGGGCGGTTGCGGTCGCCGCGCGGGGCGGCGCCGCCGCGGCGCCGGTGGTCGTGGCTCAGCTGGTTGCTGGTGTCGCTGCTGTTGCTGGTCGTGCTGGTGGTGGCGGCCGGGGCCGGGCTGTACGTCCGGGCGGGGCGGGAGCTGCGGCACACCGACGCGCTGGCGGACTACGCCGGGCGGCCGGCTGCCGGTCGGGGGACGAACTGGCTGCTGGTGGGCTCCGACAGCCGCGCCGGGCTGACCCCGCGGCAGCGCGCGGAGCTGCACGTCGGAGGCGGCCGGGTGCGCAACACCGACACGATCATGGTGCTGCACTACGGCGAGCACGGCTCCGCTCTGGTCAGCCTGCCGCGCGACAGCTACGTCCCCGTTCCCGGCCGCGGCGGCCGGAAGATCAATGAGGCGTATGCGGACGGCGGTCCGCGGCTGCTCACCCGGACGGTGGAGCAGGCGACCGGTCTGCGCATCGACCGCTATGCCGAGGTGAACTTCCTGGGTCTGGTGCGGGTCGTGGACGCGCTGGGCGGCGTACGGCTGTGCCTGGAGGCGCCGCTGAGGGACGAGCCGTCGGGGGCGGACTTCCGGGCCGGCTGCCAACGGATGGACGGCGGGCGGGCGCTGGCGTACGTGCGGGCGCGCTATGCGGACCCGGAGGGTGACCTCGGACGGGTGAAGCGGCAGCGGCGGCTGATCGGCGCGGTGGCGGAGGCGATGGCCGGCCCTGATGTGTTCCTCGACCCGGCCCGGCTCAAGCGGGTGCTGGACACCTCGTTGGCGGCGCTGACCGTGGACGAGGGCGCGGGGGCGGCGCAGGTGCTGGACATGGGCTGGGCGCTGCGGCGGATCGCCGGGGGCGAGGGGGCGGCGACGACGGTTCCGGTGCGGCGGCCCGGGGTGTGGGTGGCGGGCGCCGGGTCGGTGCTGCTCTGGGACGAAAACGGGGCGAAGCGGTTGTTCCAATCCTTGTACAAGGATGATCCAATTCCGACTTCTGGCGATAAATGACGCATCCTGGGGGGACGGTCCGGGCGAAGTGCCGCAAGGGTGGGTCTTGGCACCGGTCCGTAAGGACAAGCGCGCGTAACTGCACAGAGGGGCTTGAGGGATGAGTGCACCGGTTTCGCCTCATGGGTTCGAGACCGTACGAGGGCGTGGCTACCGGCCGGAGGACGTCGACCGCCGGTTCGAGGGCCTCTCGATCGACCGTGACTCCTGCTGGGAGCGTGCCGCGCGGCTCACCGTCCTGTGCAACGAGATGGAGGACGAACTCGCCGGGCTGCGGCTCTATCTGGCGAAGCTGCCGCCGCAGACGTACGAGTCCCTCAGCAGCGAGGCCCGGCTGATCCTGAGCACGGCGGAGTCCGAGGCGGAGCGGCTGCGGGCCGAGGCCGAGCAGGCCGCCGAGCGGGCCCGTGACGAGTCCGACGGCTTCACGCACCAGGTCCGAGCCGCGGCGGACCAGGCCGCCTCGGCCCTGCGCACCGAGGCGGACGAGCTGGCCCGGCGCACCGAGGAGCGGGCGCAGGAGGACGGCGCGAAGCGGGTGGCCGCGGCGGCCAAGGACGCCGAGCGCCTGCGCGCGGAGGCGGCCGAGGAGTGGGGGCAGGCGGTGCGCGACACCGCCCGGATGCTGCGCGAGCAGGAGAAGCAGCAGGCCGAGGCGTGGGAGGCGGCCGGGCGGGAACTGGCGAAGCTGGACGCGGAGATGGACCAGCTCGTCGCGGAGCGGGACGCCCGCGGGCAGGCCGTCCTCGCCGACCGGCGCCGGCTCTACGCGGAGGCCGAGGAGGCCGCCCGGCACCGGCAGGAGGATGCCGAGGACCGCGCGGCCGGGCTGCTGGCCCGTGCGAGGGTCGAGGTGGAGCGCATCGAGCGGGCCACGGAGCGGGCCTTGCGCGAGCACGCCGAGCGGCGCGAGGAGGTCCGCACCCATATGACGCACGTCCGCAACAGCCTGGCGGCGCTGACGGGCAAGCCGCCGGCGGCGGACGGGGCGGACGGCGGGCCCGCCACGGGGTCCGGCGGCGACCCCGACGACGAGGACACCTTGACCACCGAGCTGCCCCGGCCGCGCGGCTGACCGCGCGCCTGCCGCCCGGTCTACCGCGCCGCCTCGCCCGCGCTCTCCGCTTCGTCCGCACGGCCCCGGCCGTCCCGGTCGCCGCGGGCGTCGGCCTCCACCGGGAAGCGCCGCGGCGCCAGCAGCACCAGGGCGACCAGGGCGAGCGCGGCGGCCGCGGCGGCGCCGAGGTAGACGTGGTCGACGGCGGTGTCGACGGCCCGGCGCAGGTAGTCGGTGGCGCGGGCGGTCAGCGCGCCGGACTGCTCCAGGGCGTGCGAGACCGCGTCGAGATCGCCGGGGAGGCCGGGGCGGATGTCCGAGGGGGCGTGCGCGAGGCGGTCGTTGAGGGTGGCGTTGGCCAGGGCGCCGAAGAGCGCGGCGCCCACCGACTGGCCGACCTGGCGGCAGAACAGTATCGAGGCGGTGGCGGTGCCGCGCTCGGCGTAGTCGACCGAGGACTGCACGCCGATGATCAGCGGCAGCTGGAAGAGCCCGAGGGCCGCGCCCAGCGCCAGCATGATCAGGGCGGGCTGCCAGGCGGCGCCGGGGTAGGGCAGCAGGGGGAAGGCGAGCAGGATCGCGCCGGCCGCGCCGATGCCGAGCATCGCGCAGGTGCGGATGCCGGTGCGGCGGTAGACGTGACTGCTCAGGGCGGCCGACAGCGGCCAGCTCAGCGTCATCACCGAGAGCACGAAACCGGCGGCCGTCGGGCCCAGGCCCAGCACCGACTGGGCGTAGGTGGGCAAGAAGACGGTCGGTGCGACCATCAGCAGGCCCAGCGCGCCCAGGGCGAGGTTCACGGCGGCGATGGTGCGGCGGCGCCAGACCCAGCCGGGGATGATCGGTTCCGCGGCGCGGCGCTCGATCAGGACGGTGGCCGCCGCGCCCACCGCGCTGCCGGCGAACAGCAGCAGCGACGGCGCGGAGAGCCAGGGCCAGGCGACGCCGCCCTGGACCAGCGCGGTCAGCAGCAGCCCGCCACTGGCGAAGATCGCCAGCGCGCCGGGCCAGTCGACGCGCGGACGACGGCCCGGGGCGCCGCGCCGCGCCGCGGCGTCCTCGTGGAAGTGCCGCACGATCAGCCACAGCGCCACCGCGCCCACCGGCACATTGACCAGGAAGATCCACCGCCAGTCGGCGTAGGTGGCGAGCAGCCCGCCCAGGGCGGGGCCGGCGACCGCCGAGGCGGCCCAGACGCTGGAGAGCCTGGCCTGTATCCGGGGGCGTTCCGCCATCGGGTAGAGGTCGGCGGCGATGGTCTGCACGGTGCCCTGCAGGGCGCCGCCGCCCAGCCCCTGCAGCACCCGGAAGGCGATCAGGGACGCCATGCTCCAGGCGCCCGCGCAGGCCAGCGAGCCGACGAGGAAGAGCACGATGCCGGCGATCAGGATGGGCTTGCGGCCGAAGGTGTCGGAGAGCTTGCCGTAGACCGGCAGGGTGACGGTCACGGCCAGCAGGTAGCCGGAGAAGAGCCAGGAGAACACCGCGAAGCCGCCGAGGTCGCCGACGATCTGCGGAATGGCGGTGGCGAGGATCGTGAAATCCAGCGCGGCCAGCGCCATGCCCAGCATCAGCGCCGCGACGACCGGGCCGCGCCGCGCGGTGCGTGCGGGCGCGTTCCCTGGTGCCGGGGAGCCGGGGCCGCCCGTTCCGCGGTCCGCCGGGCTGTCGCTGTCCCTGGTCGTGCGGCTCACGGGTTCCCCTCCTCGGTCGGGCTGCGGCTGTCCGGGTGTGTGTATCGGACACCGTTCCAGTCGACACCCAACCACGCGGGGCCGCGATGCGGAACGGCGCTTCTCGGCAGATGGACGCCCCCGGCGCGCAGGGGCGTCGCGCCCGGGCCCGGTCCGCTCGGTCGGCGGGCTGTCGGTGGTCGGGCGTATCGTGGGCAACCCGCCCGTGCGACGCCGCGGGCTGTTCGCGTTGTTCGCCTCGCTTGCTGGGACGGAACCTTTTCATGAGCCTGACTGGTCTGCTCGACGCCGTCGTACGGGACCCGGCGCTCGCCGAAGCGGTCCGGGCCGCGGCCGACGGCCACCGCCCGCACGTGGACCTGGTGGGTCCGCCGGCCGCCCGCCCGTTCGCGGTGGCCGCGCTCGCCCATGGCACCCGGCGCCCCGTGCTGGCCGTGACCGCCACCGGCCGGGAGGCCGAGGACCTCGCCGCCGCGCTGCGCAGCCTGATGCCGGCCGGCGAGGCGCACCGCGTCGTGGAGTTCCCGTCCTGGGAGACGCTGCCGCACGAGCGGCTCTCCCCGCGCTCCGACACCGTCGGCCGGCGCCTGGCGGTGCTGCGCCGGCTCGCCCACCCGAGCCCCGACGACCCCACCGCCGGCCCCGTATCCGTCGTCGTCGCCCCGATCCGCTCGGTGCTCCAGCCGCAGGTCAAGGGCCTGGGCGACCTGGAGCCGGTCAGCTTGCGCACGGGGCAGAGCGCCGATCTCGAAGAGGTCGTCGACGGGCTGGCCGCGGCCGCCTACGCCCGCGTCGAACTGGTGGAGAAGCGCGGCGAGTTCGCCGTCCGCGGCGGCATCCTGGACGTCTTCCCGCCCACCGAGGAACACCCGCTGCGGGTCGAGTTCTGGGGCGACGACGTCGAGGAGATCCGCTACTTCAAGGTCGCCGACCAGCGCTCCCTGGAGGTCGCCGAGCACGGCCTGTGGGCGCCGCCGTGCCGTGAGCTGCTGCTGACCGACCAGGTGCGGCAGCGGGCCGCGGCGCTCGCCGAACAGCACCCGGAGCTGGGCGAACTCCTCGGCAAGATCGCCGAGGGGATCGCCGTCGAGGGCATGGAGTCCCTGGCCCCCGTCCTCGTCGACGACATGGAACTGCTGCTGGACGTGCTGCCCAAGGGCTCCATGGCCGTGGTCTGCGACCCGGAGCGGGTACGGACCCGGGCCGCCGACCTGGTGGCGACCAGTCAGGAGTTCCTCCAGGCGTCCTGGGCGGCGAGTGCGGGCGGGGGAGAGGCGCCGATCGACGTCGGCGCGGCCTCGCTCTGGGGCATCGCCGATGTCCGCGACCGGGCCCGCGAGCTGGGCATGATGTGGTGGTCGGTCTCCCCGTTCGCCGCCGACGAGGACCTGGCCGCCGGGGACGGCGACACCCTCAAACTGGGCATGCACGCCCCCGAGACCTACCGCGGTGACACCCAGCGGGCGCTCGCCGACACCAAGCAGTGGCTGGCCGACGGCTGGCGGACGGTGTACCTCACCGAGGCGCACGGCCCCGCGGCCCGAACGGTCGAGGTGCTCGGCGGCGAGGGCATCGCCGCCCGCCTGGACGCCGGCCTGGCGGAGATCACCCCCGCCGTCGTCCATGTCGCCTGCGGTTCCCTCGACAACGGCTTTGTCGACCCCTCGCTCAAGCTCGCCGTCCTGACCGAGACCGATCTGTCGGGCCAGAAGGCGGCCGGCAAGGACGCGGCCCGCATGCCGGCCCGCCGCCGCAAGACCATCGACCCGCTCACCCTCCAGGCCGGCGACTTCATCGTCCACGAGCAGCACGGCGTGGGCCGCTACATCGAGATGGTCCAGCGCACGGTCCAGGGCGCCACCCGCGAGTACCTCCTGGTCGAGTACGCCCCCGCCAAGCGCGGCCAGCCCGGCGACCGCCTCTACATCCCCACCGACCAGCTGGAGCAGGTCACCAAGTACGTGGGCGGCGAGGCCCCGACCCTGCACCGCCTGGGCGGCGCCGACTGGACCAAGACCAAGGCGCGCGCCAAGAAGGCCGTCAAGGAGATCGCCGCCGACCTCATCAAGCTCTACTCCGCCCGGATGGCGGCGCCCGGCCACACCTTCGGCCCGGACACCCCCTGGCAGCGGGAGCTGGAGGACGCCTTCCCGTACGCCGAGACCCCCGATCAGCTCACCACGATCGCCGAGGTCAAGGAGGACATGGAGAAGTCGGTCCCGATGGACCGGCTGATCTGCGGCGACGTCGGCTACGGCAAGACCGAGATCGCGGTCCGCGCGGCCTTCAAGGCCGTCCAGGACGGCAAGCAGGTGGCGGTCCTGGTGCCGACCACCCTCCTCGTCCAGCAGCACCACGGCACGTTCACCGAGCGCTACGGCCAGTTCCCGGTCAACGTCCGGGCGCTGTCCCGCTTCCAGACCGACACCGAGGCCAAGGCCGTCCTCGAAGGGCTGCGCGACGGCTCGGTCGACCTCGTCATCGGCACCCACCGCCTGTTCTCCTCCGAGACCAAGTTCAAGGACCTGGGCCTGGTCATCGTCGACGAGGAGCAGCGCTTCGGCGTCGAGCACAAGGAGCAGCTGAAGAAGCTGCGCGCCAACGTGGACGTGCTGACCATGTCCGCCACGCCCATCCCGCGCACCCTGGAGATGGCGGTCACGGGCATCCGCGAGATGTCCACGATCACGACGCCCCCCGAGGAGCGCCACCCGGTCCTCACCTTCGTCGGCCCCTACGAGCAGAAGCAGATCGGCGCCGCCATCCGCCGTGAACTCCTGCGCGAGGGCCAGGTCTTCTACATCCACAACCGCGTCGAGTCGATCGACCGGGCCGCCGCCCGCCTGCGCGAGATCGTCCCCGAGGCCCGCATCCAGACCGCCCACGGCCAGATGGGCGAGTCGCAGCTGGAGCAGGTCGTGGTCGACTTCTGGGAGAAGAAGTTCGACGTCCTGGTCTCCACGACCATCGTCGAGTCCGGCATCGACATCTCCAACGCCAACACCCTGATCGTCGAGCGCGGCGACAACTTCGGCCTGTCCCAGCTGCACCAGCTGCGCGGCCGGGTGGGCCGCGGCCGCGAGCGCGGCTACGCCTACTTCCTCTACCCGCCGGAGAAGCCGCTGACCGAGACCGCCCACGAGCGGCTGGCGACGATCGCCCAGCACACCGAGATGGGCGCCGGCATGTACGTCGCCATGAAGGACCTGGAGATCCGCGGCGCGGGCAACCTCCTCGGCGGCGAGCAGTCCGGCCATATCGCGGGCGTCGGCTTCGACCTCTACGTCCGCATGGTCGGCGAGGCCGTCGCCGACTACCGGGCTTCCCTCGAAGGCGGGGCGGAGGAGGAGCCGCCGCTGGAGGTCAAGATCGAACTCCCGGTGGACGCGCACGTCCCGCACGACTACGCGCCCGGCGAGCGGCTGCGTCTGCAGGCCTACCGCGCCATCGCCTCCGCCAGCTCGGAGGAGGACATCGCGGCCGTCCGGGAGGAGCTGACCGACCGCTACGGCAAGCTCCCCGAGCCGGTCGAGAACCTCCTGCTGGTCGCCGGCCTGCGCATGCTCGCCCGGGCCTGCGGCGTCAGCGACATCACCCTCCAGGGCGCCAACATCCGCTTCGGCCCCGTGGAGCTGCGCGAGTCCCAGGAGCTGCGCCTCAAGCGCCTGTACCCGCGCACGGTCCTCAAGCCGGCCACCCGCCAGATCCTGGTGCCGCGCCCGACCACCGGCAAGATCGGCGGCAAGCCGTTGGTCGGCCGTGAGCTGCTGGCGTGGGTGGGCGAGTTCCTCACGACCGTTTTGGGCTCGTAGCCCCGCTTCCCACGTTGCCGGCTGGCCCGCCGTGCCTGTCCTGTTGTTCTTTTCCCGCCTTCGGCGGGGGCGGAGGGGGTTGTGGGGTGGGGCCCCGGGTTGGTGGTGGGTGCCGGGTTCGGGGCCTCCGGGGTGGTGTTGTGGACTGCTGCGCTTTACGTCCACAACACCACCCCTCCGGCCCCGCCCCCTCCCACCGGCGAACGGGACCCCACCCCGGTGGGAAGGAAGGCACAAACGCCAAAAGCTCGGCCGCGTCACGATGCGGCCGAGCTTCTGGTTCTTTTTGACATATCCCCCACCGGGCCGGGGGCTGCTCCACCGGACGGGAGGGGGCGGGCCGGAGGGGCCTGTTGTGTGGACGTAAAGCGCAGCAGTCCA
>NZ_JBWKCJ010000032.1:9880-92509 GCF_056436545.1 Streptomyces sp. NPDC043738
GGGGGGGGGGAGAAAAAAAAAAAAAAAACACAAACCAGAACCCCCCGCAGGACCGGCCCCGGCACCACCACACACCAGCGCCCCCGGCCCACAACCCCCTCCGCTCCCGCCGAAGGCGGGGAAAAACTCACAGAACAGACACGGCGGGCCAGCCGGCAACGTGGGAGGCCCAAGCCACGCGCTACTTCGCAGAGGTTCGGTGCAGGACCACGATGTCCCCCGCGCCCCCGACGATGACGTACGTCGACTTCGCGTGGCGCGCCATCGCGTCGGCGAGCGCCTGCCGCGGCGTGCGGTCGTCGCGGAGCTGCAGGGCCACATAGTCGGGCGCCAGCCCGTCCGTGTCGCCGGTCCAGAAGACCCGGGTGCGCTGCGTCAGGCGGCTCAGCGGACGGATGTCGGACTCGACCGTCGCGTTGTCGGGTATCCGCTCCAGCAGTCGTTCGGCGGCGGTGACGGACGCCGGTACGCGGTAGGTGGCGGGCTCGGTGAGGCGGGCCAGGGGGAGCGTGGTGGACAGCGCGAGGGCGGCGGCCAGTACCGCGGCCGGCAGGTGGTGGGCGTAGGAGCGCAGCCAGGGGCGGGCGGAGACCCGGGCCCGCGGCAGGGCGTCGACCAGGGCGAGGAAGACCACCGGCATCAGGACGGCGTTGTAGTGCCAGTCGATGCCCCAGTAGTGCGGCTCGTGGGACAGGAAGCGCCAGCCGAGGGTGGGCAGCGCGACCAGCAGGAGCGGGGAGCGCAGGGCGAGCAGGCCGGTGGTGGGCAGCAGGACCCACAGCGTGGTGCGCAGGGCGGTGCCCAGGGGGATGGTGGCGCCCTGGCCGTCGGCGCCGAACTTGCTCCAGTAGTCGTAGGAGCCGGAGCCGTTGAAGGCCGGGATCAGCAGGCCGAGGGTCAGGGCGGTGGCGGTGAGGCCGAAGGCGACCAGTGCGATGGGCAGCGGGCTGGCGCGGCGGGTGCGCAGCAGGGCGAGCGCGCCGATGGTGGCGGCGGTGACGCCCAGGTCCTCCTTGACCAGCACCAGGGGCGCGGCCCAGCACACCGCGGCGGTCCAGCGTCCGCGCAGCACCGCTTCGAGGGCGAAGGCGATCAGCGGGAGCGCGAAGGCGATCTCGTGGAAGTCGAAGTCGACGGCCTTCTGCACGCCCCAGGACGTGCCGTACGCCAGGCCGACGGCCAGTCCCGGGAGGCGGCCCAGGTAGCGGGCGGCGGCGCGGGTGACCGGGAGCGCGGAGAGCGCGAACAGGGCGGCCTGGGCGATCAGCAGGGTCAGGGGGGAGGGGAAGAGCCGGTAGAAGGGGGCGAGGACGACCAGGACGGGACTGAAGTGGTCGCCGAGGATGTTGGTGCCGGGGCCCTTGAGGTCGACGATCGGGGCCTGGAAGTGGGCGTAGCCCCGTATGGCCTGTTCGAAGATGCCCAGGTCCCAGGAGGAGCTGGACATGCCGCGGAAGCGGGACACCGACAGCAGGGCGAAGCAGAGGAAGAAGAACCCGGCCGTCCAGTAGGGGTCCCATCGGGGGGCGCGCAACGGGGCGGTGCGGGTGCGAAGGCGTTGGGCGGCGCGGCGCAGGGGGCCGCGGCCGCCCGGGGGTATGGGGGCGGTCGCGGTGGTCGCGGCCGGGCCGGCGGTCCGGGGCGGCGGCACGGTCGCGCCGCCCTCCCCCAGGATCGGTCCGGGTCCGCCCCCGGCCGTTGCTGCGGCCGTGTCCATGAGGGTCCTCACTCACTGTCAACTGCCGGAAAGATACTCGAACCGGCGATGCGGGCGGCCCGGCGGTGGGTGCACGGTGCCGGCCCGGCAGTGGGTGAGACGGCGCTGCGGCGCCGCCCGTTCCCGGCGGCGGACGGCCGACGGCCCGGCACCGCGGGGTCGCGGTGCCGGGCCGTCGGCGAGGAAGGGGAGGGCGCGGGGGAGCCGGGCGGCTCAGAGGGCCAGCTTCCAGTTCGCGGGGTCGAGCAGCAGGTCCGGGGTGATCTTGATGGAGAGTTCCTTGGCGGCCGGCGGTGCGTCGAAGACCATCTCCACGCTGTCGGACTCGTTGGGGTCGAGCGTCTTCTCCCAGTCGTGGTGGAGGATGCCGTGCTTGTCGTCGGCGACCTCCTCGGCCTTCTTGCCGTCGGCCTCCGCGTCGGTCGTCATGAGCGGGTTGGTGGCCGCCTTGTCGCCGGTGTTCTTGAGCGTGACGGTGACCTTGTACGCCTTGTTGCCCTCGGTGTGGCCGCTGATCAGGGTGTTCTTGTCGACGGTGAACGGGGTCGGCTTCGAGACGGTGACCTCCAGGCCGTTGTTGTACTTCGCGGCCTGCCCGGCGCCGAGGTCCTTGATGTTGCTGCTGCTGCCCGACTGCTTGTCGAACTCCTTGTTCACCTCGTCGACGGCCTTGTTGACCGCCAGCACGGTGACGATGACTCCGACGACCGCGAGGACGATCGACAGGGCGCCCAGGATCGTGCCGGTGATCGCCACGCCCTTGTTGGTGGCCTGGCCCTTCTTGACCCGGCTCATGCCCACCAGGCCGAAGATCAGGGCCAGCAGGCCGAGCGGACCGGCCAGCCAGAACAGGATCATCGGGATGCCACTGAGCGCGCCGATGATGCCGAGGATCAGGGCGGCGACGCCGAGCCCGTTGCGGGGCGCCTGGTGGGCGTGGCCGGACGGTCCCTGGGGGGTGGGCTGGTAGTGCATCTGCTGAGACATGCGTAGGGGCCCCTTCCGGGCACTCGATGCGAATTCCGCTGAAGCGATGGGTCAATAAGAGCAGAGGCTGTGAACCGAGTCAACATGAAGGACTGTGAATGGTTTGTTCACGCTGTGAAGGGGGAGGTTGTTCGATGATGGGTATGCTTGCCGACACAGAGTCGGGGGTCACGGGAGGTCGGGGGTCACGCGGATGGGAGTCAGCCAGGTGCCGGACTACGCAGCACCGGACAACGCGACGGACACCACGGCGACGGACGCCGCCGAGGGAGGCCGTCCGACCGAGGTGACCGCCGCCGGCATCGCCCGGCTCGCCGGCGTCGGCCGCGCCGCGGTCAGCAACTGGCGGCGGCGGCACGCGGACTTCCCCAAGCCCGTCGGCGGCACCGAGACCAGCCCCGCCTTCGCCCTCCGCGACATCGAGCAGTGGCTGCGCGACCAGGGCAAGCTCGCCGAGGTGCCGCTGCGGGAGCGGGTCTGGCAGCAGCTGGTCGGACACCCGGCGGGGGCCGCGGTCGCGCTGCGGCAGGCCGGCGCCGTACTGCTGCTGGTCCGCGACCGCCCCTCGGCCTGGCGGCAGCTGCGCGCCGCCACCGACGACGCCGAACTGACCGGTGTCCTGCCCGCGATGCTCGACTCCGTCCTGGCCGCCCGGCTCGGCGCCGAGAACCCCGTACGCGGGCTGACCCGCGAGGCGCTCGCCCCCTCGGCCGCGCTCGTACGGGCCACCGGCGAGCTCGCCGCCGCCGACGGCGCGGACCGGGCCTACGACTTCCTGCTCGGCCGCCACCTGGACGCCAACCCCCGGCAGTACACCCTGACCCCGCCGGGCCCGGCCGCGCTGATGGCCGAACTCGCCGCCCTGGCAGGCCCGTTGGACACCGTCCTCGACCCGGCCTGCGGCGCCGGCGCGCTGCTGACCGCCGCCCAGGAGGGCGCCGCGGACCCCGCCGGCGCCCCCGCCACCCTCCACGGCCAGGAGGCCGACCCCGACCTGGCCGCGCTCAGCGCGCTCCGCCTCGCCCTGGACGTGCCCGGCGCCCAGGTCCGCGTGCGCGCCGCCGACACCCTGCGCGCCGACGCCTTCCCGCAGCTCGCCGCCGACGCCGTCCTGGTCCACCCGCCGTTCAACGAACGCAACTGGGGCCATGACGAACTCGCCTACGACCCCCGCTGGGAGTACGGCTTCCCGGCCCGCACGGAGTCCGAACTGGCCTGGGTCCAGCACGCACTGGCCCGGCTGCGCGAGGGCGGCACCGCCGTCCTGCTCATGCCGCCCGCCGTCGCCTCCCGCCGCTCCGGCCGCCGGATCCGCGCCGACCTGCTGCGCCGCGGCGCGCTGCGCGCCGTCATCGCGCTGCCCGCCGGCGCCGCCCCGCCCAACGGCGTCCCGCTGCACCTGTGGGTGCTGCGCAAGCCCGGCAGCGGCGCGCCGCCCACCCCGCGGCTGCTCGTCGTCGACACCGCCGACCTGTCCGCCGGCCAGGCCGCCGGCCGCGACAAGCCCGACTGGCAGACCGTCCACGCCACCGCCGTCGACGCCTGGCAGGCCTTCGACCGCGACGGCGACATCGACGAAGTGCCCGGTGTGCGGCGGTCGCTGGCCGCCATCGACCTCCTCGACGACGACGTCGACCTCGCCCCGGCCCGGCACCTCCCGCCGCCCGCCGCGGCCGGCGGCCCCGCCGAACTCGCCCGGGTGCGCGACCGGCTGACCGCCACCCTCGCCCGTACCACCGAGCTCACCCCGCGCCCCAAGCCCGGCGACACCCTCCCCGACCTCACCGGCACCGCGCGCTGGCCGCTGACCACCGTCGGCGAACTCGCCCGCTCCGGCGCCCTGGTGCTGCGTTCGGGCGGCGCCGGCACCGCCCCCGCCGAGGGAGCGCCCGCGGTGCTCACCGACCACGACGTCATCGCCGGCGGCGCCCCCTCCGGCACCCTCCCCGAAGCGTCCGCCTCCGGGCCCGCCGAGGAGCCGGTCCTGGTCCGCGCGGGCGACGTCGTCGTCCCCGTCCTCGGCGGCGGCGCCGTCGCCCGGGTCGTCGACGACGCCACCGCCGGGGCCGCCCTGGGCCGCAATCTCACCCTGCTGCGGCCCGACCCGGCCGCCGTCGACCCCTGGTTCCTCGCCGGCTTCCTGCGCGGCACCGCCAACAACCGTCAGGCCAGCAGCTACGCCTCCACCGCCACCCGGCTCGACGTCCGCCGCCTGCAGCTGCCCCGTCTGCCGCTCGCCGAACAGCGCCGCTACGGCCGGCGGTTCAGCGACCTGGCGACCTTCGAGGAGGCGCTGCGGCTGGCGTCGCGGCTGGGCGAGCAGCTGGTGCAGGGGCTGTACGACGGGCTGACGGACGGGTCGGTGGGCCCGGACTGAGCCGAACGGACAGGCACGCGGGGCAAGCGGAGAGGCATACGGGGCAAACGGCGCGGCGGCGCCCCCCGGGGCGGGCCGTCGGCCGGGCCATTCCGCGAACCCCGCACGCGCGCGCGTCGTCGTATATACGCTCGCAAGCACGTATGCGCGCCGTGCCCGCCCGCGCGAGGGGGTGGCGCCGACCCCACGGGCCGCTACGGAGACCGCCTCGTCCGCCATGTCCGATCCGTCAGGAGCAGCAATGCACGGCCCTGTCCCCGCCTACTCGCCGCACCGTCCCCCGGCGCGGGGGACGGTCATCGCAGTGCGGGTGGCCCTCGTGGCCGCCGCGGTGCTCAGCCTGGGACTGCTGGCCTGGGCGCCGCTGTTGCGGGCCGCGATCGTGCAGCGCGGCCGGCTGGGCTGGTGGCTGTTCGCCGGCGACCTGGTGGCGATCGTCGGCGCCTGCGCGCTGATCACCGGCTACGACACGACGGACTGGCGCACCAACCTCGGAGTGGGGCTGCTGCTGATCCAGATCGCCGCGGCGGTGGCCTACTACCTGGTCGTGGACATCCGCGCCGCACAGGCCACCGCCCACGGCCCGGCGGCCGGCCACTTCGGCATGCCGCCGGCCGCACCCTCCTACGGCCCGCCGCAACCGCCCGCGCCGCTTGCGCTGTACGCCCAGGAGACCCAGCCCTACGGCCCGCACGGCGCGGCCCCGGTCAACCCGTACGCCATGACCGAGACCCGGATGCCCGCGCCGCCGGCCCGCCCCGCACCGGCGCCCGCCCACCCCTACCCCGCGCCCCAGGAGCGCCCGCAGCCGCAGCGCATCGACCGCGTCCGGGCCGAGCTGGACGAACTCAGCGACTACCTCCGCAAGGAGGAGGGGCGGTGAACGGCCGGGTCATCGGCGAGCGTTACGAACTCTCCGCGCTGCTCGGGCAGGGCGGTATGGGACAGGTCTGGATCGGCTACGACCGCCGCCTGGACCGCCGGGTCGGTGTGAAGCTGCTGCGCCCCGACCGGGTGGCGGGGACCCCGGACGGCGAGGAGATGCGCCGCCGCTTCGTCCGCGAGTGCCGGGTCACCGCGCAGGTCGACCACCCCGGCCTGGTCACCGTCCACGACGCCGGCAGCGACGACGAGGACCTCTACCTGGTCATGCAGTACGTCGAGGGCGCCGACCTGTCCGACCACCTCGCCGAGCACGACCCCTATCCGTGGCCCTGGGCGGTCTCGGTCGCCGCGCAGCTGTGCGCCGTACTCGCCTCCGTCCACGCCGTCCCGATCGTCCACCGCGACCTCAAGCCCCGCAACGTCATGATCCGGCCGGACGGTTCGCTGGTCATCCTCGACCTCGGCATCGCCTCCGCGCTGGACACCGACACCACCCGCCTCACCCACACCGGCTCGCCCATCGGCAGCCCCGCGTACATGGCGCCCGAGCAGGCGATGGGTGGCGCCGTGGGCCCGCACACCGACCTCTACGCCCTGGGGATCCTGCTCCACGAACTCCTCAGCGGCGAGGTCCCCTTCGCCGGCTCCACGGCCCTCGGCGTCCTGCACCGCCACCTCCACGAGGAGCCCGTCCCGGTACGCAAGCTCCGCCCCGACGTCCCCGAGGCCCTCGAAGCCCTCGTCCTGCACCTCCTGCGCAAGGACCCCCAGGCCCGCCCCGCGGACGCCCAGGAGGTCTACCGGGCACTGGCCCCCCTGCTGCCCGCCGCCGCCACGGGCCCGCACGCCGCCCAGGCCCCCTCCACCCCCCTCGCCCCGATGGACCCCACCCGTCCCTTCCGCCAGCCCCACGCCCCCTGGCCCGTACGCTCCTCGGGAGGCCCCGCCCCGGCACCGACGCCGACGGCGCTGTCCACGCCGCTGGTCCCGGCCCCCGAGCCCGGCGCCCCCGTGGCCACCGGCGGCACCGGCCCCGCCCGCCCGGCCCCCGACCCCCGCACCTCCGTCGCCCTGTCCTCCGCCCCCCACCCCGGCGCCTGGACCTCCGCCGCAACTCCCTTCCCCAGCCCCGCCCCCTCCTCTGCTTCCTCCCCTTCCTCCCCCTCGCCGGGGCCGGACGTCGCATCCGCCGTCGACGAGGTCAAGAGCCTGCTCGACCAGGGCCGGATCACCCGCGCCGTGGACATCCTCGGCGGCATCCTGCCCGCCGCCGCCGAACGCCACGGCGCGCACTCCCCGGTCGTCCGCACCCTGCGCAAGCAGTACGCCGCCACCCTCATGGACGACGGCCAGTACCGCCGCGCCCTGCCCGAACTCCGCATCCTCGCCGAGGAGTTCGGTCAGGAATCCGGGGCGGGCGCGACCCGCCAGGCCCTCCAGTTCCACTACGAGGCCGCCCTGTGCCTCGAACAACTCGGCGAGGTCGCCCAGGCCCTGGAGGAGTACCGCGCCCTCCTGCCGTACTTCGAGCACTACGCCGACGACCCCATCCGCCCCCTCGAAATCCGCCGCTCCATAGGCCACCTGCTGCTGGCCCAGGGCGAACGCGGCGCCGCCCAGGAGACCCTCTCCCGCCTCCTCTACGACGCCGAACGCCTCCACGGCCCCCACCACGCCTTCCCGGAGGAACTCCGCCGGACGCTGTACTGGCTGAGCCAGGTGCAGGGCTGAGCGGGGATCCGTCCGGTCGACCGAACCCCCACCCACATCACTGGGTTGACCAGCGAGTTATAGTCGTCGGCGCTCGCTGGAGCGGGCGATTCCACATCACGGGGGACGACACATCATGCGTACGAAGTTCACGGCTCGGGCTGCCGCCTCGGCCGCCGTCCTGGCGCTCGCGCTCACCGCTTGCAACGACCCGGCGGGCGCGCCCGTGCCGCCCGCCAAGCCTTCGGCGCCCAGCACTCAACAGGGCATGGGCAGCTCGGCAGGTGCGAGTGGCGGCGCCGGCGACACCGGCAGCAAGGACGGTGCCCCGGCGGCCGAGGGTTTCGGGAAGACGCTCGCCATGAACGAGCCCGCCGACGCGACCTACAAGGATGACGACGGCGCCACCCAGCTGGAGATCAAGCCCACGAAGGTCGAAAAGGGCTCCTGGGACGACTTCAAGGGCTTCGACCTCAAGGACACCGACACCAAGAACCTGGTGCCCTACTACCTCGTCATGTCGTACACCTCGAAGGGCGGCGCCGAGCCCTGGATCACCACCTGGGACGCCAAGCGCGACGCGCTGGTCTCCCCGGACCAGGAGGTCGGGCGGCTGACGATGCTCGACGACTTCGAGAAGTGCCCGAACGTCGACCCGGGCCACAAGCCCGGTCAGTTCAAGAAGGGCATGACCGAGAACGCCTGCAAGGTGTACATGGTGCCCAAGGACAAGCCGCTGTACGTGCGGTGGGGCATCGGCGGAACCGGCGAGGACGTGAAGCCGATCGTGTGGAAGGTCCTCGACTGACGCGGTCGATGACACTCGGCTGACGGAGCAACAGACTCGACGGGCGACAGGTGCGGGACCTCCGACCTGTCGCCCGTCGCGTTGTCTGGCTACGGCCCGGCGGGCCGACCCGGGAGGCGCGCTTCGGTTGCCATCAGCGCCGCGCCTTCGGGTGCGGATGGCGGCCGATCTCGACGTTGCAGTCGGTCACCTTCGACCTGTCTCCGACGGCGTAGGCCTTCGCGCGCTGCTCGGCCAGGGCCCCGCACACATCGCACCCGCCAACCGGTAAGGGGTCCGGGGCCGGTTCCCCCAGGTGAACGGGGCGGCAGATACGGGGCATCAGCCCGCCACCTCCACACCGTGAATCCAGCGCGGCCCGACGTCGTACCCGTGCACGGCCAGCCACAGCGCCCGCCGTCGTCCGCGCTGCAAGCGCCGCTCCCGCCGTTCCTGCCACTCCTCGGCAGTCAGAACGTAAGGGCGGACCAGGGGTGCGCCGTGGTCGCGCGCCGACAGCAGCACCGGGCGGCTGGAGGAGGTGAGGGGCGCCGATGTCGGTGCCCCTCCGGTCTGTGCTGATGCGGGCGGGGCGGTGGAGCGGTGTCGGCCCGACGAGGGCAGCAGCCATCGCAACAACAGTGCGATGAGCCTTTGGATAGGCTCGGTCATGTCGTCAACCTCCAGGGGGTTGGTGGCCACGCCCTCGGGCCGGTGCACGCCGGTCGCGAGGGTCCTGCGTTTCGTCACGCTGTGTGGCGCTTCCCTCACAGAGTCGAGGGCGTTCTGGCTACGCTGCTAGTAGGGCGAGCCTGACAACGCACCTTTCAACTCGGGGAGTTAGCCCATGGAGATCGATCGCAGGCCACGTACCCCCAGGGAGAAGTACGGGGAGGAGATGAGGCTCCGCCGTGTAGCCGCCGGCATGACGCAGGAAGCGCTGAGCGAGCTCGTGGTGTGCTCGCCCACGTTGATTTCCCACTTCGAGGCCGGGCGCCGGTTGCCCAAGCCGGATGATGCGGCGCGGATCGACCGGGCGTTGGGCACGGACGGGTTCTTCGCGCGGTGGCTGGAGGATCTGGAGTCGAAGTACACCGACCACTTCGCAGCAGTGGCAGATCTGGAGCAGCAGGCGACGCTGATCCAGCAGTTCGCACTGTCGTTGGTACCCGGTGTGCTCCAGACCGACGATTACGCGAGCGCTCTTTTCCGCGCCTACTGGCCGAACTACACGGCCAAGGACCTTGACGAGTTCGTCGTCATCCGAACAAAGCGCCGGCGAATCCTCGACGGACCGATGTCCCCAGTCGTCTGGACGCTGCTCGACGAGGCCGTCCTCCGGCGCTGCGTCGGTGGCCCGCAAGTCATGACCGAGCAGTTGCGCAGGATCGCGGATATGGCCGAGACGGGGCGGCTGCGCCTGCATGTCCTTCCGTACGGCGTGGGGGCACATGCGCTCATGCAGAGCCTGCTCACGCTCATGAGCTTCGAGGACTCCGCCCCAGTGGCGTACGTCGAAGGCTTCCTGACCGGGAATCTGATGGACGATCCGGCTCTGGTGAGCGCCAGCCAGACGGCCTACGCTCTCGCCCTGAGCGACGCGTTGTCGCAACAGGAGTCACTTGCCCTCGTCAGGGCGGCAGCAGAGGAACACGCGCATGGCCAGCAGTGAGCACACGGTCTCCGACTCGTCTTCCCTCACCGGGTGGTACAAGTCCAGCTACAGCGGCGGCGATCAGGGTGAATGCCTTGAGGTCGCCCCCGGCCAGGCCCGCGTGCCCGTACGCGACAGCAAGCGCCCCACCGGCCCGGCACTGCTCTTCCCGGCGAAGAGCTGGTCGGCGTTCGTCTCCGCCGTCAAGCGCGGGGAGCTACCTCTGTGAACTGAGCGGGACCGAGAAACCGACCTCCCCCCAGATCGTTGGCCGAAGCAGTGGCCTGGGCCACGACGACTCCTTAGCATCGATCACTCAAGGTCGAGACTCCGTCGCACGATCTGCCGGGAGGCCATGTGTTCCGCCGTAGGACAGCGCTCTCCGTATCCGCCACCGCCGCCCTGCTGGTGGCGGCCCCGCTGCTCGCCGCCTGCGGGAGCGAGGCGCACCCCGGTGCCGCGGCCATCGTGGACGGGAAGCGGATCACCGTCGCGCAGCTGCAGGCGAAGGTGAAGAACGTACGGGCCGCGCAGGCGAAGTCCCCGCAGGGCGCCCAGCTGATCATGAACACCGGGCGGCTGAGCCTGGCCACCCTCAACGGCATGATCTTCGACGAGGTGCTGGCGCGCAGCGCCGAGGACGCCAAGGTGACGGTCACCCGCGGCGACATCCAGAAGTGGCGGGACAAGGCCGAGAAGCAGGCCGGTGGCGCGGAGCGGCTGAAGGCGATGTGGCTCCAGCAGGGCATCGCGCCGCAGGAGGCCGAGGGAATGGTGCGCAACCAGTTGCTGCTGGACGGTGTCGCCAAGCATCTGGGCGCGGACCGGGGCACGCCGGAGGGGCAGCGGAAGCTGGCCCAGGCGCTGTCCGCGACGTCCCGCTCGCTGGGCATCGACGTCAATCCGCGGTACGGGAAGTGGGACGACCAGCAGGTCATCCTGGGGGAGACCAAGGACCCGTGGATCACGACGGAGCCGGTGCGGCAGCAGGCCTGAGCGTCGCCGCGCGCGGGACCCGCGTCCCGCCGCGCTCCCCGCCGTCGCCGGGCGGGGAGCGCCGACCGGCGCCGGGCGGTGTCGGTGGCGTGCGTTACGTTCGATGCGTGAACGCTGACGCCTCTGCCGCCGACTCCGGCGCCGACGACCGCTCCCAGGCCGCCGGCACCGGACGCCTGGTCCTGCTCACCACCAGCCACCGGGTCGCCCCCGGGCTGCTGTCCTGGCCCGCCTGGCAGGTGCTGCGTACGGCCGAGCGGGTGCTGTGCGCCGATGCCGGCCATCCGCAGCTGCCCTATCTGCGCGAGACCGGCATCGACGTCGAGATCGCCGCCCCCAGTGCCCGGGAGCTGGTGGACTACTGCGTGCCCGAGGGCCGTACGGCCGTGGTCCTGACCTCGGCGGAGGGGGAGAGCGCGCTGACCGACGGCCTGGCCCGGCTGGCCGGATCGGGCCGGGAGGCCATGCCCGACCTGGAGCTGCTGCCCGGCTCCTACGACCTGCCCGGGGCCCGCCTGCTCGACCTCGTCCAGGTCATGGACCAGATCCGTGCCGAGTGTCCGTGGAGCAGCATTCGTACACACCAGGACCTCGCCAAGTACGGCCTGGAGGAGGCGTACGAGATGGTCGAGGCCATCGAGGCGGGCGACCGGGTCGAGCTGCGCGAGGAGCTGGGGGACGTGCTCCTCCAGGTCGTCTTCCACGCCCGGATCGCCCAGGACGACCCGGACGAGCCGTTCTCCATCGACGATGTGGCGGGCACGATCGTGGAGAAGCTGATCCACCGCCACCCCCATGTCTTCGGGGAGGAGACGGCGCGGACCCCGGAGGACGTCAAGGCGCACTGGCTGCGGACGAAGGCCGAGGAGAAGCAGCGCGAGTCGGTGACCGAGGGCGTTCCGCTGGGGCAGCCCGGGCTCGCGCTGGCGGCGAAGCTGGCGTCGCGGGTGCGCACGGCGGGCCTCGACGTCGCCCTGCCGGCCGGTGCGGGCATCGGCTACGAGCTGCTGGCGATGGCGGTGCGGGCCGAGGAGGAGGGAGTGGACCCCGAGGCGGCGCTGCGGGCGGCGGCGCGGGCCTACCGGGACGCCGTAGTGGCGGCCGAGGGCGGTGCGGATTAGTACCGTTGGGGGAGGGACGGGCTTGAGGGGGCGCGGTGGAACGGGAGTTACGGAAGCTGGCGGCCTGGGGGGCGGAAGCGCTGGCCCGGGCCGTGGGTACGGACGCCTGGGCGGCTGTGCGGCCACGCCTCCGCGAGCTGTTCGCGAGGTATGACCTCCCCTCACCGGTACGGCGCGAGGAGGGCGGGGTGTCCGCCCAGCGCTTGGAGCTGGGCCTGTACACCCTGTTGAACCTTGATCCCGAGGCCGCCGGAGAACTGCGCGCCATCCTGGCGGAGTTGCCCGTGGAGCCGCCCGGCGCATCCCCGAGCGGCCCCCATGCCGGCCCCGGCGTGCACAACACCCTCGCCGGCGGCACCCAGGGCAGCGTCATCCAGGCGGGCTCGGTCGGCACGATCACCGTGCAGGCGCCCGTTTACCACCAGGGCACCGTCATCGACCCCGAGAGCTGGCCCGCGGCCGGGGACGTGGACCCCATGGCGCTGGGGGTGCGGCCGACCCACCGGGAGACCGGCCTGCCCCCGCTTCCGCCCTACGTCGGCCGCGACCGTGACCGCGAGCTGACCGCGGCGGTGGCGCAGGCCCGTACGCGGGGCGGGCTGGTGCTGGTGCTCGGGGAGCCGTTCGCCGGCAAGTCCCGCACGGCGCTGGCGGCGCTGGCCGACCAGCTCGGCGGCTTCCGGGTGTACGCGCCGGCGCGGGGTGCGGATCTGCGGGGGCTGCCCGGGCTCCTGCAGGGGCGCCCCGGACGGTACGCGGTATGGCTGGACGACCTGGACGGGCACCTCGGCGAGGGCGGGCTGGAGCCGCGGCTGCTGGCGCAGTTGAGCGCCCTGCGGGTGGTCGTCCTCGCCACCATGCGGGACGAGGCGTACGACGAGCACCGCCATGAGCCCCACGGTCGGGTGCTCGACCTCGCGCAGACGGTGGAGCTGGCACGGGAGTGGAGCCCGGCCGAGCGGGCGCTGCTGGCACAGAGCGCCGGGCGCACGGGGGACTTCCGGCTGACCGCCGCGGTGGCTTCGAGCGGCCCGGAAGGCGTCGCGGCGTACCTCGGCCTGGGCCCGCTGCTCTGGGAGGAGTGGTGGCGCGCCCGCCGGGCCGACCGGCACCCGCGCGGGCACGCCCTGGTACGGGCCGCCCTCGATCTGGCCCGCTGCGGGCTCGACGGGCCGCTGCCCATGGACCTGCTGTTGAAGGTGCATGAGGGCTACGCGGACGTGACCGGGATGGACCGCGAGTCGGTGGCGGACGCCCGCGCCTGGGCGGCCGAGCCGCGGCACGGGCTGCGCCTGCTCGTCCGGGTCACCGGCGACACCTGGCAGGTCGCGCCCTTCCTCGTCGAGACCGCGGCCCGGCACGAGACCTTCCCGGCCGTGGACGGCCAGGTCTGGGGCTGCGCCCTGGAAGCGGCCCGCGAGGACGAGGCACGGGACTTCGCGAAGATCGCGGCGGGGGCGCGCGAGGCCTTCCGGCGGGCCGCCGACGGGGGCGACAGCCACGCGCTGCACAACCTGGGCGTCCTCGCGGAGTCCCTCGGTGAGCGGGAGGAGGCCGAGGAATGGTTCCGGCGTGCGGCGGAGGCGGGGCAGTCGCGGTCGGCCGGCCGGCTGGGGCGGATGCTGGCCGAGCGGGGCGAGGGCAGGCTCGCCGAGCCGTATCTGGAGCAGGCCGCCGGGGCGGGGGACGCCGAGGCGGCGACGCTGCTGGGCAGGGTGCTGCGGGAGCGGGCGAAGAAGTGGCTGTCGGCGGGGCGGAAGGGCGGGAGCGCGGAGGCCGCGCATCTGCTGGGCGATCTGCTGCTGGGTGCCGGCGATATCGAGGGCGCCTCCGACTGCTACACACATGCCGTCGACGCGGGGTACCCGCAGGCAGTGCCGGGCTACGCCACCACGATGTACCTGTGGGGCTCACGTGAGTACACCGAAGTCTGGCTCCGGCGCGCCGCGGACGCGGGCGACAAGCGGAGTGCCGAATTGCTGCGCGATGCCTACGACAGCCCGGGGGACGAGGGATCGCTCGAGGAGGAATTCCGGGACGACGTCGATCGGGGAAGGGAGTTCGCGGCCGGCAACCTGGGCGTCTTCCTGGAGCTGCGGGGCCGTTCGAAGGAGGCTCAGCGTTGGTACCGGGAGGCGTACGAGACGGGCGACCCCCACGGTGCCTTCCGTCTCGCCGAGCTCCACAAGAAGGCCGGAGAGACCGACCAGGCCCAGGCCTGGTACCGCAAGGCCGCCGACCTGGGCCACCTGGGCGCCGAGCATGCGCTGGCGCAGAAGCCGGACGCGGTCAGCGAGTGACCGGTACCGAGGCCGCGGTGTGCGTGCGCTCCACCGGTGTACCGCCCGGCCGCCCGCGCCGCAGCAGCAGATCCGCGACCCACACCCCCGCAGCCGCCACCGCCAGCCCCGCCCCCAGGACGCACACCCCGCCCCAGCCGCCGGCGCTCCAGACCACCGAGGTCAGCGCCGAGCCCGCCGCCCCGCCGACGAAGTAGCTGGTCATATACGCCGAGTTGAGGCGGTTGCGGGCCTCGGGGCGGACCCCGTAGACCAGGTTCTGGTTGCTGACGTGGACCGCCTGGGCAGCGAGGTCCAGCACGACCACCCCGGCGAGCAGCGCCACCAGCGACCAGGCGCCGCCCCCGCCGCCGGCCGCCAGCAGGCCCCACGACCCCAGCAGCAGGAACGCCGCGGCGCCGGTGACGCGGTGCGCCAGGCCGCGGTCCGCCAGCCGCCCGGCCGCCGACGCGGAGAGCGAACCGGCCGCCCCGACCAGCCCCAGCAGTCCGATCGCCGACTCCTGCCAGCCGTACGCCGGACCGGACAGCAAGAACGCCACCGCGGTCCACAGCACGGAGAAGCCCGCGAAGGTCAGCGCGCCCAGTACGGCCCGCCACCGGAGCACCGGCTCCTGGGCGAACAGCGCCAGCGTCGAGCGCAGCAGCGCCGGGTAGCGCAGTCCGGCCGTGGTGCGCAGGGCGGGCAGCCGGAGCCGCAGCAGGAGGGCCATCAGCAGCATCAGTGCGGCGTTGACCCAGTAGACGGTGCGCCAGCCGCCCAGCTCGGAGAGCAGCCCGGCGGCGGTGCGGGCCAGCAGGATGCCCAGCAGCAGTCCGGTCATGACGGTGCCGACGGTCCGGCCGCGCTCGGCGGGGGCCGCGAGGGTCGCCGCGTAGGGCACGACGACCTGCGCGGCGACCGAGGTCAGGCCGGTCAGGGCGGTACCGGTCAGCAGCAGGGCGGCGTTCGGCGCGCTGGCCGTGACGGTCAGGAACACGGCCGTGGCCGCGCAGAGCGTCACCGCGAGGCGGCGGCGCTCCAGGAGGTCGCCGAGGGGGACGAGCAGCAGCAGGCCGAGGCCGTAGCCGACCTGGGCGACGGTGACCACCAGCGCGGCGGTGGAGGCGGAGAGGTGCAGATCGTGGCCGATGGTGCCCAGGAGGGGCTGGGCGAAGTAGTTGCCGGCGACGGACAGGCCGGTGGCGACCGACATCAGCAGCAGGGTGCCGCGGCCCAGTCGGCGCGGCTGGGGTCCGTGTTCGGGTTCCATGCATGACCTCCCCGTGATGCGCCCGCGGCCACTGTGGCGGCGGGCGGTTCCCAGCCTGGTCTCCCATCATTGATGAGTCCAACACATAGTTTTCATCTCATCCATCGTGGATCGAGATCGATGGTGTCTAGGATCGGTGGGCATGGAGCTGCAGCAGATGAGGTACGTGGTCGCGGTGGCCGAGACCGGCGGTTTCACCCGGGCCGCCGAGCGCTGCCATGTGGTGCAGTCCGCGCTCAGCCATCAGATCGCCCGGCTGGAGAAGGAGCTCGGTGCCCGGCTCTTCGACCGCACCAGCCGCAGCGTCCGGCTGACGGCCGCCGGCGAGGCGTTCGTTCCGGTCGCCCGGCAGGCGCTTGAGGCGGCCGAGCGGGCTCGCGCCGAGGTGGCGGCGGCGACCGGCGAGGTGCGCGGCCGGCTGGCGGTGGGCGCCATCTCGACCGTCGCGGCCGTCGATCTCGCCCGTGAGCTGGGCGCCTTCCGCAGCCGCTATCCGCGGGTGCGGATCAGTCTGCAGATGGAGATGAGCGATCCGCTCATCGAGAAGGTGCGGGAGGGGGCGCTGGATGTCGCCTTCGTCGGGCTGGCGCCCAGCGCGCGCACCGACGGGGTACGGGAGCGGGAGCTGGCGCGCGGTGAGCTGGTGGCGGTGGTGCCGCCGGGGCATGCGCTGGCCGGGCGGGAGTGGACGACGCTGACGCGGCTGGCGCGGGAGACCTTCGTGGACTTCACGGCGGGTTCGGCGGCCCGGCGGCAGCGCGATGAGGCGTTCCGGGCCGCGGGGCTGGCCTCGGAGGTGGCGTTCGAGGTCACCACGGTGGAGTTCCTGGCGAAGCTGGTGCGGGCCGGGCTGGGCATCGGCATGGTCCCGGAGGCCATCGCCGCCGATCTGCCGGGGCTGCACATCGTGCGCGCGCGGCCGGCGCCGGAGCGCACCGAGCGGGTGGTGTGGAGCTGCCTCGGCCCGTCGCCGGCGGCCGTGGCGTTCCTCGCGGGGCTGGGGGTCCAGGCGGGGTAGGGCGGGTGGACGCGTGGTGGTGCGCCCACCGGTTACGGTCGGAAGGTGCACGACGAGCCGGACGCCACTCCTGATCCCACCGCCTCCGCCGAAGCGGCGGCCGACGCCCGCGCGGGCGGCCCCGCCGACGCCGGGGCCGGGGCGCCCGCGGGCTGCCCCGTGGCGTCCTCCGCCGCGGCCGCCGCCCCGGCCCCCGAGCTGTTCACCTGGGAGTTCGCGGCGAACCCGTACCCCGCTTACGCCTGGCTGCGCCGGCATGCGCCGGTCCACCGGACCGCGCTGCCCAGCGGCGTGGAGGCCTGGTTGGTGACCCGCTACACCGAGGCGCGGCAGGCGCTCGCCGATGCCCGGCTGTCGAAGAACCCGGTGCACCACAGCGAGTCCGCGCACGGCAAGGGCAAGGTCGGCATCCCGGGCGAGCGCAGCGCCAACCTGATGACGCATCTGCTCAACATCGACCCGCCCGACCACACCCGGCTGCGCCGGCTGGTGTCGAAGGCGTTCACCCCGCGCCGGGTCGCGGCCTTCGCCCCCCGCGTCCAGGAGCTGGCCGACCACCTCATCGACGGCTTCGCCGGGCGCGGCGAGGCCGACCTGATCCATGAGTTCGCCTTTCCGCTGCCCATCTACGCGATCTGCGACCTGCTCGGGGTGCCGCGCGAGGACCAGGACGACTTCCGCGACTGGGCGGGCATGATGATCCGCCACGGCGGGGGGCCGCGCGGCGGGGTCGCCCGTTCCGTGAAGAAGATGCGCGGCTACCTCGCCGAGCTGATCCACCGCAAGCGCGCGTCCCTGGGGGAGACGGCGGAGGCCGACGAGGACCTGATATCCGGTCTGATCCGGGCCTCCGACCACGGCGAGCACCTCACCGAGAACGAGGCCGCCGCGATGGCGTTCATCCTGCTCTTCGCCGGCTTCGAGACCACCGTCAACCTCATCGGCAACGGCACCTACGCGCTGCTGCGCCACCCCGCCCAGCGCGAACTGCTGCAGAAGTCGATGGCGGCGGGCGACACCGAGCTGCTGGCCACCGGCATCGAGGAGCTGCTCCGCTACGACGGCCCCGTGGAGCTGGCGACCTGGCGGTTCGCGACGCGGGAGCTGATGCTCGGCGGGCAGCGGATCGCCGAGGGCGACCCCGTACTGGTGGTGCTGGCCGCCGCGGACCGTGATCCGTCACGCTTTGTCGAACCGGACGTTCTCGATCTGACCCGACGTGACAATCAGCATCTGGGATACGGGCACGGCATCCACTACTGCCTGGGCGCACCGCTCGCCCGGCTCGAGGGGCAGACCGCGCTCGCCACGCTGCTGACCCGGCTCCCGGACATCCGGTTTGCCACGGATCCTGATGATCTGCGCTGGCGGGGCGGGCTCATCATGCGCGGACTGCGGTCCCTCCCGGTGGAGTTCACGCCCGAGCGGTCCTGACCGGGGGTACCGGCAAAGGTGACGGATCGTCAGTCGCGTGACCTAAGCGTGATCTGCGCTACACCGGCTTGTGACTACCCGTGACCCCGGCTACCTTTCGACCCGACGGTCGACAGGATTCACGATTCGTTCACACGGGCGCCCGCATCAGCGGACGTCCGAAGGGGTGGGGAATCGAACGGTCGTCGAACAACTCAACCGCCGCGCGAAAGGCATCCGCATGCGTTCCGGGAACGGCCGACACCGTCGCCCCCGTCAAGCACCGGCCATCTTTGTCACGGCGGGAGTGACCGGCGCGGGCCTCGCACTGCCGCTGCTCTCCGCCAGTGGGGCACATGCCGCCGACACCGCGACCTGGGACCGGGTCGCCCAGTGCGAGAGCGGCGGGGTGTGGAGCGCCGCCTCGGGCAACGGCTTCTACGGCGGGCTGCAGCTGACCCAGGAGATGTGGGACGACTACGGCGGCGGGGCCTACGCCTCGCGTCCCGATCTCGCCAGCCGCGCCCAGCAGATAGCCGTGGCCGAATCGATCCTCGACGACCGCGGCCCGGACGCCTGGCCGAGCTGCGCCGTCAACGCCGGCCTCACCAAGGACGGCCGCGCGCCGAAGGTCGACCCGGGCAGCACCAGCACGCCGCTGCCCGACCCCTCCGACGACGACGGCGACCCGGCCCCCTGGGACCAGTCCCCCTCGACCGGCTCGTCCGATGTGCCCGACGGCCCGGACGACTCCGGGGCCCACGACGGCGACCGCGAGGGCGACGGCGAGAAGTCCCCGGACGGATCCCGTGACGGGTCCCGCGACGGCTCGTCCGACGACTCGCGCGGCGATGCGGGCGACGAGCCGTCCCAGGAGACGCCGGCGCCGTCCGAGTCCGACGGCCGCGACACCTCCAAGACCCCGGAGCCGTCCGACTCCACCACGCCCGGTGACCAGGGCGACGACGCCTCCCGCCCCACCGACCCCTCCGGCGACGCCGACCGCCCGGACCCGAGCGGTACGCCCGGGCAGACGCCCGGCAAGGGCAAGCACCGCGGCGACGCGGACCCGGACGAGAGCGACGGCGGCGACCGGTCGCCCGGCGGCCGGCACGCCTCGCGCGGCGACGACGGGCGCCGCACGGGCCCGGCGGGCGGCGACTACACCGTGCGCCCGGGTGACA
This sequence comes from Streptomyces sp. NPDC043738, assembly GCF_056436545.1. Classification (NCBI taxonomy): domain Bacteria; kingdom Bacillati; phylum Actinomycetota; class Actinomycetes; order Kitasatosporales; family Streptomycetaceae; genus Streptomyces; species Streptomyces sp. NPDC043738. Next base: position 29,282 of record NZ_JBWKCJ010000032.1, read on the forward strand.
GCCTGTCAGCCATCGCCGCGGCCCATCGGCTGCCGGGCGGCTGGCCCGCGCTCTACGAGCGCAACGAGGGCGTCATCGGGACCGACGAGAACCTGATCCAGCCGGGTCAGCGGCTCGATCTCGGGCACAAGGAAGGCTAGTTCGCCGCCTTCGTCCCCTTTGGGAAAGTGAGACAAGGCTCTCGTTGGGCGGCGGGCGCACAGATCCGCCCGCCGCCGTCATACCGGGCCTCACCTGCAGATATGTGACCAACCCGTGATCAAAAACGGTCAACTTGGTTCAGAAGGTGGGGTTTGAACACCAAGGGGATTACTGCTTACGGTCAGGACCGCTCGCCAAAGCGAGCCCCTTCGATCACACGCCGAATCCTGCCGGTGGTCGGAGGCAGTTGACGCGCAAGCGCCGAAGGCAGGAGCGGGGGAACCAAGGTAGGCGCCGGTCAGGCCCGTGAAAGCGGGTCAGCCGGCTTGGGGTGAAGCCAGGTGCGCCACGCGCGCCCGGCCGGGCGACTCACAGCCCGAACCCGACAGCTCACCTCGTAGGCGTCGGTGAGGAAACGAACGAACCATGCTGATCAACAAGGGCAAGCACCGTCGTCCCTCCAAGGCCGTCCGCGTCGCCACCCTCGCCGGTGTCGCCGGTGCCGCCGTCGCCGTCCCGCTGATGGGCGCCACGTCCGCCTCCGCCGCCTCGGTCGCCACCTGGGACAAGGTCGCCCAGTGCGAGTCCGGTGGCAACTGGTCGATCAACACCGGTAACGGCTACTACGGTGGCCTGCAGTTCTCCAACTCCAGCTGGGCCGCCGCCGGTGGCACCCAGTACGCGGCCCGCGCCGACCTGGCCACCAAGGCCCAGCAGATCGCCGCCGCCGAGAAGCTCCTCGCCATCCAGGGCCCGGGCGCCTGGTCCTGCGCCGGTGCCGGCGGCCTGACCTCCGGTGGTCCGGCCCCCGAGCTCGACACCTCCGCCAAGTCCGCCCCCAAGCAGGAAGCGGCCAAGCCCGAGGTGAAGAAGGCCCCGGCCGCCCCCAAGGCCGAGAAGGCCCAGCCTACTCCGAAGAAGTCCGAGCGCGGCGGCGACTACACCGTCAAGGCGGGCGACACCCTCGCCAAGATCGCCAAGGCCCACGGCACCAACTGGAAGTCGCTCTACGCGGCCAACAAGTCGGTCATCGGCGGCAACCCGAACCTGATCTTCCCGGGTCAGCAGCTCAGCATCTGAGCCGTCCGCTCACCGGGTCCCGTATGACCCCGGCGGCGGTCCCCGCCGCTTCGTGAGACTGCCCCGCCCGGCGCACACGCCCCCCCAGTGCGCCGTGGCGGGGCTTCTCCGTTCGCCGGGGCGCGCAGCGCCGGTGACCAGCGGCGTCGAGTATTTTCCCCGCTCAGCGAACAATGTGCCGAAACCTCCCGTGAACTGCGCCTTTGAGTATCTTTTCGTCCCACGGAGCGGGCCGAGGGCAAGCGGACGAGCCAGGGGCCGTTAGGCTCATGCTGCAGAACTCCAGACACCCATGAAGGAGACAACGTGCCGTCCATCGACGTCGTCGTAGCCCGCGAAATTCTCGACTCGCGAGGTAATCCCACGGTCGAGGTCGAGGTCGGCCTCGACGACGGCAGCACGGGCCGTGCCGCCGTGCCGTCCGGCGCCTCGACCGGCGCCTTCGAGGCCATCGAGCTCCGCGACGGCGACCCGAACCGCTACCTCGGCAAGGGCGTCGAGAAGGCCGTCCTGGCCGTCATCGAGCAGATCGGCCCGGAGCTCGTCGGCTACGACGCGACCGAGCAGCGGCTGATCGACCAGGCGATGTTCGACCTGGACGCCACCGACAACAAGGGCTCGCTCGGCGCCAACGCCATCCTCGGTGTCTCCCTGGCCGTCGCGCACGCCGCCTCCGAGGCCAGCGACCTGCCGCTGTTCCGCTACCTCGGCGGTCCGAACGCGCACGTGCTGCCCGTGCCGATGATGAACATCCTCAACGGCGGCTCGCACGCCGACTCCAACGTGGACATCCAGGAGTTCATGATCGCGCCGATCGGCGCGGAGTCCTTCTCCGAGGCGCTGCGCTGGGGCGCGGAGGTCTACCACACCCTCAAGAAGGTCCTCAAGGAGCGCGGCCTGTCCACCGGCCTCGGCGACGAGGGCGGCTTCGCCCCGAACCTGGGCTCCAACCGCGAGGCCCTCGACCTCATCCTCGAGGCCATCAAGCAGGCCGGTTACACCCCCGGCCAGGACATCGCGCTCGCGCTGGACGTCGCCGCCTCCGAGTTCTACAAGGACGGCTCGTACCAGTTCGAGGGCCAGACCCGCTCGGCCGCCGAGATGACCGAGTACTACGCGGAGCTGGTGGCGGCCTACCCGCTGGTCTCCATCGAGGACCCGCTGTTCGAGGACGACTGGGCCGGCTGGAAGGTCATCACCGACAAGCTCGGCGCCAAGGTCCAGCTGGTCGGCGACGACCTGTTCGTCACCAACCCCGAGCGCCTGGCCCGCGGCATCGAGGAGGGCTCCGCCAACGCGCTGCTGGTGAAGGTCAACCAGATCGGCTCGCTGACCGAGACCCTGGACGCCGTCGAGCTGGCCCAGCGCAACGGCTTCAAGTGCATGATGTCGCACCGCTCCGGTGAGACCGAGGACGTCACCATCGCCGACCTGGCCGTCGCCACCAACTGCGGCCAGATCAAGACCGGTGCCCCGGCCCGCTCCGAGCGCGTCGCCAAGTACAACCAGCTGCTGCGCATCGAGGAGATCCTCGACGACGCCGCGGTCTACGCCGGCCGCTCCGCCTTCCCGCGGTTTCGCTCCGCGAACTGAATCGGTACAGCGCTCTGCGAACTGAATCGGTACAGCGCTCCGCGAACTGAATCGGCACAGCGCTCCGCGAACTGAATCGGTACAGCGCTCCGCGAACTGATTCGGCGCAGCGCCCCGCGTAACGGCTGATCGGCTGACGTCACGGCCGAACGCCTCGTACGTCCCCGGCGACGGTCCCGTACCGTTGCCGGGGACGTACCCGCTTTTGCAGTCCGGCGTCAGTCAGTGAAGGGGAGACGACGTGCCCGCGGACCGGTTCTCGACCGCGACCCGACTCAAGGCGCTCGGCGAGCAGGCCGCCGCCCGCGTCTACCGAGCCCGCCCGCCCCGACGCAACCGCCTCACCGGCCGCGCCGCCCTGCTGGCGCTGGTGATGTGCTCCCTGGTGGTCGCCCTCGCGTACCCCATAAGGCAGTACATCTCCCAGCGCTCCGACATCGCCGAACAGCGCCGCAAGGCCCAGGACGCCGGTGCCGAGCTGGACCGGCTGCGTGAGCAGCGGGCCCGGTGGCAGGACCCGGAGTACGTACGCCAGCAGGCCCGTCGGCAGCTGCACTACGTCATGCCGGGGGAGACCGGCTACCTCGTCCAGGACGGCTCCGGTTCCGCCGCCGCCCCGAAGGGACCGCAGGCGGCGCGGCGCCCCTGGTACGAGAATCTGTGGAGCGCCGTCGACGCGGCCGACAAGCGGTAGTGCCGAGCCCCGTACGCCGGTGCGCCGCGGGCCGTACCGCCGGCGCGGGGCAGCCCGTACTGTCGACACCAGGCGGTCCGCACCGCCGCCTCACCACCCACCTCACCGAAAGCGCACATGGAAACCCCTCCGCCCCAGACCGAGCCCACCGAGCCCACCGCCGCGGACATCGCGGCCTTCAAGGAGCAGCTCGGCCGCCCGCCCCGCGGGCTGCGCGCCATCGCGCACCGCTGCCCGTGCGGCCAGCCGGACGTCGTCGAGACGGCGCCGCGCCTGGAGGACGGCACGCCCTTCCCCACGCTCTACTACCTCACCTGCCCGCGCGCGGCCTCCGCGATCGGCACGCTGGAGGCCAACGGCGTGATGAAGGAGATGTCCGAGCGGCTGGCGACCGACCCGGAGCTGGCCGCCGCCTACCGCGCGGCCCACGAGGACTACATCCGGCGGCGGGACGCCATCGAGGTGCTCCAGGGCTTCCCGAGCGCGGGCGGCATGCCCGACCGGGTCAAGTGCCTGCACGTCCTCGTCGGCCACTCGCTGGCGGCCGGCCCCGGCGTCAACCCGCTCGGGGACGAGGCCATCGCGATGCTGCCGGAGTGGTGGAAGAAGGGGCCGTGTGTGAGCCCCTGCGCCGAGGACGACAAGGGAGGTTCCCAGTGAAGCGGGTCGCCGCCATCGACTGCGGTACGAACTCCATCCGCCTGCTCGTCGCGGACGCGGACCCGGTGACGGGGGAACTGAAGGACCTCGACCGCCGGATGCAGATCGTCCGCCTGGGCCAGGGCGTGGACCGTACGGGGCGGCTGTCGCCGGAGGCGCTGGAGCGGACCTTCGCGGCCTGCCGGGAGTACGCCGCGGTGATCGCCGGCCTGGGCGCGCAGCAGGTCCGTTTCGTGGCCACCTCCGCTTCCCGGGACGCGGAGAACCGCGAGGACTTCGTCCGCGGCGTCGTGGACATCCTGGGCGTGGAGCCCGAGGTGATCACCGGTGACCAGGAGGCGGAGTTCTCCTTCAACGGCGCCACCAAGGAACTGGCGGGCCGCCCGGACCTGGCCAAGCCCTTCCTGGTGGTGGACATCGGCGGCGGCTCGACCGAGTTCGTCCTCGGCGACTCCCAGGACGCCTCGCCGCGCACTTCCTACCGCGCCGCGTGCTCCGTCGACGTCGGCTGCGTGCGGATGACCGAGCGGCACCTGCTGCACGGGGGAGAGATCAGCGACCCGCCGGCCCCGGCGCAGATCACCGCCATGAAGGCGGACATCGCCGCGGCGCTGGACCGGGCGGAGCGGACCGTCCCGCTGAGCGAGGCCGCCACGCTGGTGGGCCTGGCCGGTTCGGTCACCACCGTCGCCGGTATCGCGCTGGGCCTGGACCACTACGACTCCGAGGCCATCCACCACGCGCGGATCTCGGTGGCGAAGGTCCGCGAGATCACCGAGCAGCTGCTGTCGGCCACCCACGCCGAGCGGGCGGCCATCCCCGTCATGCACCCGGGCCGGGTCGATGTGATCGGCGCGGGCGCGCTCGTACTGCTGTCGATCATGGAGCGGACGGGGGCCGAGGAGGTCGTCGTCAGCGAGCACGACATCCTCGACGGCATCGCCTGGAGCATCGCCGGCTGAGTCGCCGGCGGGGGTGCGCACGGGTGCGGCAGGGGTCGGCAACGGCCTCTGCCGACCGGCGTCTTGAGCGGGCGGGATGCCCGTCCGAGCGCGTTCCGGGGGGCTTTCGAGGGTTCCGCGGAGGGGTCCGCGAAGAAAGTTCGTGAAATCCTTCACATGAAAAAGCCTCCTGTTGGGCGAACAATCTGCTCGTCCGACCCTCATTCGAAGGTCCTAAGACCCTTCGACCCGGAGGATGCGTGGGTGTCGGAGCGTGAGCGGTCCACTCCCGGAAGGAGTGGTTCAGTCGCCCGGGGCCCGACATGCCCTGATCAACGGGGGTCTCCAACGCCTCGGGCCCTACGGTGGTTCCACTGCGCACTATGGCGTCGGTCACGAAGCCGGCGGAGTGTAGCAGATGCCCCCTCAGTGCTTGTGAAGGGGCTCACGAGCGACCCCCCATGTGGGGGTGGATACTCGATGCATGAGCACCACGGAGCGTCCCAGGATCCTCGTAGTAGGCGGTGGGTACGTAGGCCTGTACGCAGCTCGGCGCATCCTCAAGAAGATGCGCTACGGCGAGGCGACCGTCACGGTCGTCGACCCGCGGTCGTACATGACCTATCAGCCCTTCCTGCCCGAAGCCGCCGCCGGCAGCATCTCCCCGCGGCATGTCGTCGTCCCGCTGCGACGCGTGCTTCCCAAGGCGGAGGTCCTCACCGGCCGGGTCACCACCATCGACCAGGACCGCAAGGTCGCCATGATCGCCCCGCTGGTGGGCGAGGCGTACGAGCTGCCCTTCGACTATCTGGTCATCGCGATGGGCGCGGTCTCCCGCACCTTCCCCATTCCCGGCCTGGCCGAGAACGGCATCGGCATGAAGGGCGTGGAAGAGGCCATCGGCCTGCGCAACCACGTCCTGGAGCAGCTGGACAAGGCCGACTCCACGACCGACGAAGAGGTCCGCCGCAAGGCCCTGACCTTCGTCTTCATCGGCGGTGGCTTCGCGGGCGCGGAGACCGTCGGCGAGGTCGAGGACATGGCCCGCGACGCCGCGAAGTACTACAGCAACGTCAAGCGCGAGGACATGCGCTTCCTGCTGGTCGACGTCGCCGACAAGATCCTCCCCGAGGTCGGCCCCAAGCTCGGTGCCTACGGCAAGGAGCACCTGGAGAGCCGCGGCGTCGAGATCTACCTCAAGACCGGCATGGACTCCTGCGTCGACGGTCATGTGAAGCTCAACAACGGCCTCGAGGTCGACTCCAACACCATCGTGTGGACCGCTGGCGTCAAGCCCAACCCGGCGCTGTCCCGCTTCGGTCTGCCGCTCGGCCCGCGCGGTCACGTCGACACCGCCGCCACCCTCCAGGTGCAGGGCACCGACTACATCTGGGCCGCGGGCGACAACGCCCAGGTCCCGGACCTGGTCGGCCGCAAGAGCGGCAACGAGAACGCCTGGTGCCCGCCGAACGCGCAGCACGCGCTGCGGCAGGCCAAGGTCCTCGGCGACAACGTGGTCTCCGGCATGCGGGGCTTCCCGCAGAAGGAGTACAGCCACGCCAACAAGGGTGCGGTTGCCGGTCTGGGCCTGCACAAGGGCGTCGCGATGATCGTCATGGGCAAGATGAAGATCAAGCTCAAGGGCCGTCTCGCCTGGTACATGCACCGCGCGTACCACGGCATGGCGATGCCGACGTTCAACCGCAAGATCCGGGTCTTCGCCGACTGGACGCTCGCCATGTTCCTCAAGCGCGAGGTCGTCTCGCTCGGCGCCATGGAGAACCCCCGCGAGGAGTTCTACGAGGCGGCCAAGCCGGCCCCCGCGCCGGCCGCGGCCGGCGCCGGCGACAAGCCGAAGGCCAAGGCTTCCTGAAACCCCGGTCGGCTACTCCGACCAGCCCGAAGGGCGTCCGCCATCCGTGGGGCGGGCGCCCTTCGGCGTGTCCGCTCTGGCGAAAAGCGGGCTGTTTGCGGTTCTCTTGCGTGTGAACGGGACTATCCGGGCGCCCCATTGGCGTTTACGTGGTGGGTGAAACTTCTTTGCCCGACTCGTCAACACGGAGGTGTGCGACATGGCCGACGCCGCTGGACGGCTCACCAAGCTCGCCGAGGAGGTGCTGGGAAGCCCGCTCCCGGTGCGCATCCGCGCCTGGGACCGTAGCGAGGCCGGCCCGCCGGGGGCACCCGTACTCGTCATCCGCAACCGCCGTGCGCTGCGCCGGCTGCTGTTCAAGCCCGGCGAACTGGGCCTGGCCCGCGCCTGGGTCGCCGGCGACATCGACGTCGACGGGGACCTCTACGCGGCGCTCGACCTGCTCGCCGGGATGATCTGGGAGCGCGACGACGCCCCCAAGCCGCAGCGCGCCGCCGTACTGCGCGCGCTGGCCCGGCCGGAGATCCGCGCCGCCGCCCGGGAGCTGCTCACCCTGGCCGGCGCCCCGGTGCCGCCCACGCCGCCCGCCGAGGAGGTCCGGCGCCGCCGCGGACCGCTGCACACCCTGCGGCGCGACAAGGAAGCCATCAGCCACCACTACGACGTCGGAAACGACTTCTACGCGCTGGTGCTCGGCCCGTCCATGGTCTACTCCTGCGCCTACTGGGAGGGGCCGGACGCCACCCTGGAGGACGCCCAGCGCGACAAGCTCGACCTGATCTGCCGCAAGCTCGGCCTCAAGGAGGGCCAGCGGCTGCTGGACGTGGGCTGCGGCTGGGGCTCGATGGTGCTGCACGCGGCCCGCGAGTACGGCGTACGGGCGGTCGGCATCACCCTCTCCGAGGAGCAGGCCACCTTCGCCCGCAAGCGGATCGCCGACGCCGGGCTCGCCGACCGGATCGAGATCCGGGTGCAGGACTACCGCGAGATCAAGGACGAGCCGTTCGACGCGATCTCCTCGATCGGGATGGCCGAGCACGTCGGGCGGGCCCAGTACGCGGAGTACGCGAGCGCGCTGTACGACCTGCTCAGGCCCGGCGGGCGGCTGCTGAACCACCAGATCGCCCGGCGTCCGCTGGCGGACGAGGAGACCTACCGGGTCGACGAGTTCATCGACCGCTATGTCTTCCCGGACGGGGAGCTGGCGCCGGTCGGCCGGACGGCCGGCCAGCTGGAGGAGGCCGGGTTCGAGGTACGGGACGTGGAGGCGATCCGGGAGCACTACGCGCTGACGCTGCGCAGCTGGGTCGCCAACCTGGAGGCGCGCTGGGACGAGGCGGTGCGCCTGACGTCCGCGGGGCGGGCCCGGGTCTGGCGGCTGTACATGGCCGCGTCGGCCCTGTCCTTCGAGCGGAACCGGATAGGAGTCAACCAGGTCCTGGCCATCCGGACACCGGAGAGCGGGGCCTCCGGGGTGCCGTTGCGGACGCGGGTGTGGAAGGGCTGACGCGCCGGTGGGGGGGGGGGGGGGGGGGGGGGGGGGGGGGGGGGGGGGGGGGGGCCCCCCCCCCCCCCCCCCCCCCCCCCCCCCCCCCCCCCCCACGACACCGCACTACTCCGCCTTGATCGCCGCCAGCATGTTGAGCCTCGCCGCCCGGCGGGCCGGCCACAGTGCGGCCAGTACGCCGACGAGTGCGGCCAGGGCGAGGAAGACGCCGATCCGCGCCCAGGGCAGGACCAGCTCGTACGTCGGCAGCGAGCCGCCGATCAGTTCGCCGGCCGCCCAGCCGAAGAACACGCCCAGGCCGATGCCGAGCACTCCGCCGAACAGGGAGATCACCAGCGACTCCAGGCGGACCATGCGCTTGATGCCGCGCCGGTCCAGGCCGATGGCGCGCAGCATGCCGATCTCCTGTGAGCGTTCGAAGACCGACATCGCCAGGGTGTTGATGACCCCGAGCACCGCGACGATCACGGCCATCGCCAGCAGCCCGTAGAGCATGTTCAGCATCAGGTTGAACATCTGGGCTATGCCGTCGGAGACGTCCTTCTTGTCCGCGACGGAGATCGCCGGGTTCTTGCCGAGCGCCTTGACCAGCGAGTCCTTGGCGGCGTCGGTGGCGCCGTCCTTGGTCTTGACCATCACCTGCATATCGGTGATCTGCTTCTGGTGCGGGGCCAGCGTGGCGTTGTCCAGGATGATGCCCCTGATCATCTCGTTGCCCTGGTAGACACCGGAGACCGTCAGCGTGCCCTTCTTGCCGTCCTCGAACGTCACCGGGAAGCGGGAGCCGGGCTGCCAGCCCTTCTCCTTGGCGGTGGCCTCGTCCACCACGGTCCGGTCGCCGCGCAGGTCGCCCAGCGAGCCCTTGACGAAGTCGAGCCGGGTGAGCTTGCCGAAGTCCTTGCCGTCGACGCCGGTCAGGTACTGGGTGTCGGTGCCGACGCGGGACGGGGAGTTGCGCAGCGGGCTGGACGCGGTGACCTCGTCCAGGGCGGCGATCTTCTTCGCCACGTCGGAGGAGAGGGGCGTCCGGCTGGCCATGGAGACGACGTAGTCGGCCTTGAGCGCCTCGGTGGCCATCTTGTCGATGCCCTTCTGCACGCTGCCCGCGATCACCGTCATGCCGGTGATCAGCGTCAGCCCGACCATCAGCGCGGATGCCGTGGCGGCCGTACGGCGCGGGTTGCGGACCGCGTTCTGCCGGGCGAGCGAGCCGGAGATCCCGAAGGCGCGCAGTACGGGAGCGGCCAGCGCGATCAGCGGGCGGGACAGCAGCGGCGTCAGGATGAACACACCGATCAGCAGCAGCCCCGCGCCGCCGGACATCACGGCCTTGCCGTCGTCCATGCCGGTGGCCACCAGGACGCCGGCCGCACCGGCGCCCGCGAACAGGGCACCGATGGTGTTGCGGACCACCAGCGACTTGGTGGTGGCGGTGGCGTGCACGCTGTTCATCGCGGCGACCGGCGGGATCTTCGCGGCGCGCCGGCCCGGCAGCCAGGCGGCCAGGACCGTGACGACGATGCCGACCAGCAGCGAGATCAGGACCGTGGAGAGCGAGACGACCAGCGGGCCGTCGGGGACCGTGGCGCCGGTGGAGCTCATCAGGGCGCGCATGCCGGCGCCGATGCCGATGCCGGCGGCCAGGCCGGTGACCGCGGCGACCGCGCCGACGACGAACGCCTCGATGAGCACCGACCGGGTCACCTGCCGGCGGCTCGCGCCGACCGCGCGCAGCAGCGCCAGCTCCTTGGTGCGCTGGGCGACCAGCATGGTGAAGGTGTTGGCGATGATGAAGACGCCGACGAAGAGCGCGATACCGGCGAAGACGAGCAGGCCGGTCTTCATGCCGTCCATGCTCTCGGCGATCATCTTGGCCTGCTCGTCGGCGAGCTGCTTGCCGGTGGTGGCCTCGGCGCCGTCCTTGGGCAGCACCTTGTCGATCGCGTCCTTCAGGGCCGTCTGGGAGGTGCCCGGCGCGGCCTTGACGTCGATCTCGCTGAAGGTGCCCGGCGTCGCGAACAGCTGCTGGGCGGTGCGGGTGTCGAACAGCGCGAGGCTGCCACCGGCTGCGACGGTGCCGTCGTCGGTGGTGAAGACGCCGGTCAGCTTCTGCTCGCGGACCGGTCCGTCGACGGAGATCCGGACGGTGTCGCCGACCTTGTAGCCGGCCTTGGCGGCGGTATGCGCGTCCAGCGCGAACTCGTGCGCGCCCGTGGGGGCGGCGCCGCTGCGCATCGGGTAGCGGGCGTCCTTGCCGTCGTCGCCGGGGAAGTAGTTGCCGCCGCGGGTCGAGAAGCCGTCGCCGATCAGCTCGCCCTGCTTGTCGGCGATGGCGGTGAAGCCGGAGACGGTGCCGGTCACGGAGGCGGCGCCGGGAACCCGGCCGGCCGCCTCGAGCAGCTTGTGGTCGAGGCGGGGGACCGCGCCGGGCGCGCCGCCGCCGTTGTCCGGTGACTTCGGCTGGATGGCGACGTCGACGTTGTCGTAGCCCTTTTGGGAGCTGGCCTGGAACGCGTCGGAGATGGTCGAGGTGAAGACCAGGGTGCCGGAGACGAAGGCCACGCCGAGCATCACGGCGAGGACGGTCATCAGCAGCCGGGCCTTGTGCGCAAGCACATTGCGCAAGGCGGTACGGAACATGGGTGGGTCAGTCCTGGAGGAGAGGTCCGGGTTGCGGGTGGCTGCTGCCGGTCAGCTCGTACGCCCCTTGGCGTCGAAGCCCTTCATGCGTTCGAGCACCATGTCGGCGGTCGGGTCGGGCATGTCGTCGACGATCCGGCCGTCGGCGAGGAATATCACGCGGTCCGCGTAGGAGGCGGCGACCGGGTCGTGGGTCACCATCACCACGGTCTGGCCCAGTTCGCGCACGGAGTTGCGCAGGAAGCCCAGCACCTCGGCGCCGGAGCGGGAGTCGAGGTTTCCGGTGGGCTCGTCGGCGAAGATGATCTCGGGCCGGGACGCGAGCGCACGGGCGACCGCGACGCGCTGCTGCTGTCCGCCGGAGAGCTGGCTGGGGCGGTGCTTGAGGCGGCCGCTCAGCCCGACGGTCTCCACCACGCGGTCCAGCCAGGCGCGGTCGGGCTTACGGCCGGCGATGTCCATGGGCAGGGTGATGTTCTCCAGGGCGCTCAGGGTCGGCAGCAGGTTGAACGCCTGGAAGATGAAGCCGATCTTGTCGCGCCGCAGCTGGGTGAGCTTCTTGTCCTTCAGGCCGGTCAGTTCGATGTCGCCGATCCTGGCCGAGCCGCGGGAGATCGCGTCCAGCCCGGCCATGCAGTGCATCAGGGTCGACTTGCCGGACCCGGAGGGGCCCATGATCGCGGTGAACTGGGCCTGCCGGAAGTCGACGGAGACCGCGTCCAGGGCGACCACCTGGGTCTCGCCCTGTCCGTAGACCTTGGTGAGATCCGTGGCGCGGGCGGCCACCGCGGTGGCGCGGCTGGCGGTGGAGACGCCGGAGTGGGTGGTGGTCACGGGAAGGAGCTCCTGTCGGGACGAGGGGCCATCTGCTCCGCGGGCGGCCGGTGGGCGCACACCGCGGACATCAAGCGGACGGTTTCCATCGTGGGTCAGGAGAAGGGGGGTGGACGTCAACCCCTGTGACCGTCCTCGGCCAGCCCTGGGGCGTATCCGTGGGCCGTGTGGTCATCCCTGGGGAGGAGACGGAACCCTGACGCCGGCCCGGCGTCGCGGGCCGTCCGAGGGGGCCACCCGCAGGGGTGAGAGCGGCGCTGACGGGGCGTCGAGTTTACGTCAATTCGAGCACGAATTTGCGCCGCGGCGGGTCCTGGCAAAGGCAGGCCTCAGGCATGTGCCTAAGGCCTGTACCAGCGCTGATGCGCCCTCAGTTGCCAATAAAATAAGACAACCTCGGGATGAGTGGCCGATCCGCGTCGTGCACTGCGGGCTACGCTCGTGCTGCCCTCTTTGAGGTGGCATGGGGGATCCCAGGCCCGGATGGTGGAATGCAGACACGGCGAGCTTAAACCTCGCTGGCCTACGGGCCGTGCCGGTTCAAGTCCGGCTCCGGGCACTCCCGCGAGCGGCGGGCCAAAGGCGGGCGACTGGCTGAAAATTCAACGATGAGGGCCGCCGGTGAATGCCGGCGGCCCTCATCGCTTTGTGTGTGGTCGGCTCAGCGCTCCACAAGCGCGAACAGGCTCTCCCAGCGGCCGACAATCTCCTCCGTGGAGAACCGCTGGATGTTCTCCCGCGCGGCTTCGCCCATCGCGTCCCGAAGCTCCTTGTCGGACATCAGGGTGTCGAGATGCCGGGCGAATTCGGTGATATTGCCCGGAGGGGCCAGGAGTCCGTCCTCGCCGTCCGTGATGATCTCGTGGACGCCGGGCGCCACATCGAAGGCCACACAGGGCACGGCGGTCGCCATCGCCTCCATCGGAGCCAGCGGGAAGCCCTCACCGCGCGAACTCAGCGCGAACACCGCGCTCTCCCGCAGGGCCCCGGGGACGTCGGCGGTGCGCCCCATCCACTCGACCGACGCGGTCACTCCCAGCTCCGCCGCCAGCTTGCGCAGCGGCTCGGCCTCCTCGCCGGAGCCGTAGATCCGCAGCGTCCAGTCCGGGTGCTGGGGAGCGACCTTCGCCCAGGCCTCCAGCAGCAGGTCCACGCCCTTCTCCTCGTGGAGCCGGCCGATGCTGACCACGCACTTGCGGGACCGGTCCGAGGGGACGTCGGGGAAGAACGGCAGCGGGTTCGGCATGAAGCCGACATTGTCCATCCGCTGCCGGATCCAGCGGTCGGCGTCCTCGCGGGTGAGCGTCAGCATCCGGTCGACGTCCGCGTAAAACCGCTTGACGCGACCGAATCGGGACGACTTGCGGCAGGTCTCGAACGATTCATGGCTCATACCGATCACCGTCAGCCCCGCGGTGTCGGCCAGTGCGACCCACTCCATCGCCCAGACCTGGGTGACGATCACCACTCCGCCCGGCTCGGCCGCCCGGAACAGCGCGCTCATCTTGGCCGCCTGCTCGTGCATGCCGGCCTCCCGGGCGGCCCGGCGGCGCTGCTCGGCGATGTTGAGCCGGTCCTTGAGGCCGCGTACGGGGCGCACGGTCGGCGGGTGGTCGGTGTAGAGCGTGGTGGTCCGGAACGGCAGGTCGTCGGCGAGTTCGTGGACCCGCCCCTCGGGCGGCGGCACGATGCCGACGATGTGCACCCGGTGGCCCCGCTCGCTGAACAGGCGCGCCATCTGGTGCGACCAGCTGGTGATGCCGCCCATCTCGTTGACGCTGTTGGAGACGAAGAAGATGTCCCGCGGTCCGGCTGCGTACGACTTGGTCATCAACGGCTCCACTGCGCAAAGAACTGGTCGACGATGCTCTTGGCGGCGTCGCCCCGGTCGTATTCCCCGAACTTGGCGACGAATTCCTGGCGGCGCTTCGCGTATTCCAGCGCCTGCGTCTCGAACGACTTGAGCGTCTCGTGGAATTCGTCCTCGGTGCGGACCACCGGGCCCGGCGCGTGCTCCAGCAGATCGAAGTACGTACCCCGGCCCTCGTGGACGTATTCGTCGTAGTCGTAGGTGAAGAACATCAGCGGCCGGTCGAGCAGCGCATAATCGAACATCACCGACGAATAGTCCGTGATCAAACCGTCGGCCAGCTCCAGGATCGGCGTCACGTCATGGCGCGCCGATACGTCGATGACCCGGCCCTGCACGGTCGGCGGCAGCACCACGTGATTGAGGTAGTGCGAACGCACCAGCAGGACATAGCGGTCGCCGAACTGGTCGGCGAAACGCTCCACGTCGAAGGGCAATGCGAAGCGCCCGTGCCGGCCCCCCGCCTTGCGGAAGGTCGGTGCGTAAAGGAGCACGGTCTTGTCCTCGGAAATGCCCAACTCCGCGGCCAGCGGGCCGCGTTCACGCCGTCCCAGCTCCGCCTCCCGCTGCCGGGCGCGCACCAGCGCGTCATTGCGCGGGTACCCCACGCGCAGCAGGGTCTTCTCCTTGAGCCGGAACGCCTTGGCCAGGGTGTGGACATCGTGTTCGGAGCGGATCAGGAAGCGGTCGAAGCGGTCCAGGGAGAGCTGCTGCTCGGCCTGCTGCTGCCGGGTCTGCGCCTTCAGCGCCGGCTGGTCGAAGCCCATGTTCTTCAGCGCCGAACCGTGCCAGGTCTGGATGTAGGTGGTCTCCGGGCGCTTGGTGAGCTTGAGCGGGTAGCTCTGGTTGTCCACCCAGAACTCGGCCTGGGCCAGCGCCTTGAGGTACGGCAGCGACCAGCGCCGTACGAGGGTGACGTCCTTGGGGAAGTCCTTCGGGGAGCCGGCGTACGACCAGATCGCCTCGAAGTCCAGGCCCTGCCGGCGCATCTCCTCGTAGATGGCGCGCGGGCTGTCGCTGTACTGCTTGCCCAGATGGCTTTCGAAGACCACCGTGCGCTTCTTGACGGGCAGCCGGCTGAAGACCTCGTGGTAGGCGCGGAGCTTGGCGTCACCGGAGGTGACCTTCTTGCGCAGCGCCTTGGCCTTGCGGTAGCCGGTCTTGGCCAGCGTTCCCGGCGTGCCGCGCACCCCGCGGGTGATCAGCTCCTGTACGCGCTCGGCGTTGCGGCCCTCGCTGACCAGGCGGAACGCCAGATGCCCCTTGGCGGAGGCATGCGGCTCCAGGTGGTCGGCGACCATCCGCGTCAGCCGCGGGCGGATCGGCAGCCCGCCCGACAGTTCGGTGTCGGCAACGGTGAGCCGGGTGGTGGTGCGCACCCCGTCCACGTCCAGGCGCAGCCGGACGTCCCAGATGCTGTCGACGATGCCCAGCGGGCGCAGCTTGGCGGTGAGGTCCGCCGCGGCCTCCCAGTGGATGCCGTCGCCGTCGTGGCGCACCGCGCGCACCGGGAAGCGGAAGGACTGCAGACTGCGTCGCCGGGCGCTGAACTCCAGCTCGCCCGTGAGCCGGGCTCCCGGCGGGATGACGCCGAGCGGATTGGTGATCCGGCCGGTCAGGGAGACGGACCCGCCCGACTGGCGGTAACGGGTCAGCTGATTGCGCAGGAACAGCTTGTCGACCGACTTCTCGTGGTAGCCGATGTCGGTGACGTCCAGCACCTCGCGGCCGAATGCGTCGTCGAGGTGGCCGTCGCACCAGTAGATCCGGCCGTCGTTCTCGGCGAGCGGCGAGGAGAGCTTGTCGCGGTTGATGAGCGTGTCGACCGCCGGGATCAGATTGTCCCAGTCACCCTGCTGGAGCAGGTAGGCGCAGATGGCCTGAATCGGCTGTACGCGCTCGTACGCCTCGGGGGCGATGCCCGCGAGGTATTCACGGGAGAGTTCGGCGAATTCCCGGCGGTAGGACTCGTCCCGGAACGGCAGATCCCGCAGATGCAGCACCAGGTCGTGCTTCAGGAACTTCACGTCCTTGGCGAGCCGCATCTCGGTCAGCCCGCGTTCGGCCAGCAATGCGTCGATACGCCGGTGGATTTCCAGCCGGTGCGCATAGTTCGTCATTTCGTGCCGGCGGTTCGTCACCGATTTCACGGCGGCCCGCTCGAACACATGCCAGAAGTAGACCTGATTGGGAATCAGGGTGATGCGCCGCGCCGCGAGATAGGCGTCGGCGATAAACATCAGGTCCTCGTAGAACATTCCCTTGGGGAAACGGAGGTCGTTCTCGAGGAGGAACTCGCGCCGATAGCACTTGTTCGTGGAAAGGGTGTCCCACACGAACAGGTCCGGCAATTCCGTTACGGATTCGAGCGTACGGGTCGTGGAATAGAGCCAGGCGTACCACTCGTCCCGCTTCTGGTTGCGGGTGTCCTTGTGCAGCCGGACGCACAGACCGGAGACGATGTCCGATCCGGTTTCCTCGGCGGCCTCCAGCATATTCCGGCACGCGTTGGGTTCCAGGACGTCGTCGCTGTCCAGGAACATGACGTAGCGGCCCGTGGCGTGCTGGATGCCGGCGTTGCGCGGCTCGCCTCCCGCGCCGCTGTTCTCCGGCAGCTGGAAGGCTCTGACGCGGCCGGGACGGGTGGCCGCGAGGTGTTGCGCCACTTCGAAAGAGCGGTCGGTGCTGCAGTCGTCGACGATCACCACCTCGACGTCCCGGAGCGTTTGGTCCAGTACGGACTGGACTGCGGTCGGCAACCGGTCGGCGTCGTTGTAGACGATGACGACTACTGAGACGTCAGGCACAGGCACCTCAACCCTCTTTCGCAACTGTTTTCCGCCAGAATAGACCCGTTTGCACCCTTGGATTACAACCGATCGCGCCCGCACCGCTACATACAGTAAGCCATCGGTGCAGCGTGAAGGGGCACTTCGGTGTTCGGATCTTGACCATGCGTCATCTCAGGAGATCCATCCACCGGGCAGGTTCCGGCCGGAAGGGAAGACGGCCGCTCCGCTGAATCGGTTGCCTGCGGGCATGTGACGTGCGTTGCCCGACGGGGTGCGGTGCCCTTGCGATCAGACATTTATCGGATTCCATGCGGCGCCGGTACGGAGGGAAATGGCCGGTCGGCAGCGGCGGCCCGAGATCGAATACCCGGAATGTCGGAGGCGGCGGGTGTGCGCATGCGGCGGAGCGGCCCGCGGCCCGGCCACGTCCGCCGCCTGCCGGGCACCTTCGCGGCGTCCCGGACGTCCTCCTCCTGGAGGACGTGTCGCACCCGGTTCGGGGAAAGATCCTGCTCAAGAACTAGCGACGCGCCTTTGCCAAGCCATTACGCTTGCCGTCAAGGCCGCGCAGGGCGGCCATGGAGGAGTGAGATGAGGAGCAGCAACCCGGTCTTCTCGCGTCGGGGGTTCAGCCGCGACACCGGCTACGCGGGCTTCAACGCACCGCAGCAGGCCGGGGGCCCCACCGCGAACCCGTACGCCGGCACGAACCCCTACGCGCAGGGCGGCAACCCCTACGCCCAGGACCAGCAGTCCGTAACCCAGGCACCGCCGCAGTACGCGCCGCAGTCCCGCCCGATGACGATGGACGACGTCGTCGCACGGACGGGCATGACGCTCGGCACGGTCGTCGCCGGTGCCACCGTCGGCTGGCTGTTCCTGACCGAGAACCTCGGCTTCGCCATCGGCGCCGGCCTGGTGGCGATGGTGCTGGCGCTGGTGCAGTCGTTCAAGCGCAAGCCGTCGCCCGCGCTGATCCTGGCGTACGCGGCCCTGGAGGGCGTCTTCCTCGGCGCGCTCAGCGGCTTCATCAACGACGTGCCGAAGCTGAACGGCGCCCCCATGCAGGCGGTGCTGGGCACGATGGCGGTGTTCGTCGCCATGCTGGTCGCCTACAAGACGCGGATCGTGCGGGTCACCGCCCGCTTCACCCGCTTCGTGATGATCGCGGCGATGGGCTTCGTCCTGCTGTCGCTGGTCAACTTGATGTTCATGGTGTTCGGCGGCGGCGAAGGCCTCGGCTTCCGCAGCGGCGGCCTGGGCATCGTCTTCGGCATCGTGGGCGTGGTCCTCGGCGCGCTGTTCCTGGCCCTGGACTTCAAGCAGGTCGAGGACGGCATCGCCTACGGCGCCCCGCGTGAGGAGTCCTGGCTCGCGGCGTTCGGCCTGACCATGACGCTGGTGTGGATCTACATGGAGATGCTGCGGCTGATCTCGATCCTCCGGGGCGACTGACACGGTCGGCCGCCACGGCGCACGACACACGAAGGGCCCGCAGGCGTTCGCCTGCGGGCCCTTCGCCCTTCGTCGTGCGCGAGTGGTGTGTCGCGTGTCCCGAGCCGGACAGGCCTAAGCCCGTCATCGGGTCAGAACTTCCGCGCAGCGCGCCTGAGGTCGTGTTCATGGACGATCGCCTTGGCGTGCCCGTACGCGAGGTTGTGCTCGCCACGGAGCCAGCTGACCTTTTCGTCGAAACGGAAGAAGGCGGGGCCTTCGTCAACGGTGCGGAGCCATTCGGAGATTTCCCGGCCGGTGCAGTCCGGGATACGGGAGAGCAGATTCCGGTGGGTCTCTTCGGAGAAGAGCTGAGACATCGGCGCCTCCGGACGCGGTCGATGCTGGTTCTTCAGCACACCGTGCCTGAGCGTTCTGCCGTTGGCAACCACCCGGGAGTGGCGCATAGGCTCACGGCGTGCTTGACGTGACCCCTTTGCAGACCGCCGTGGACGCCCTGGCCGACCGCCTCAGATCGCTGCCGCAGAGCAGACTCAGCCGCGGCGCCGCGGCCG
The DNA here is from genome assembly GCF_056436545.1 of Streptomyces sp. NPDC043738. Lineage (NCBI taxonomy): Bacteria > Bacillati > Actinomycetota > Actinomycetes > Kitasatosporales > Streptomycetaceae > Streptomyces > Streptomyces sp. NPDC043738. The sequence continues at coordinate 47,916 of NZ_JBWKCJ010000032.1, forward strand.
AAGGGCTTGAGCTGGCACGGCGGTTGGCGACCCGTGCGCAGCTGATCGAGCGGCCCGGGGAGCCCCCGCGGGAGCTGCCGGACGCCGGGATGTTCGCGGCCGGCGACCAGCTGGCGGTGGCCGGACACGATCTGGTCGAGGCGCTGCGGGCCGCGGCCGCCCGCCCGGCCGGCGACGCCGGACACTCTGACGCGAAAGTGGCCCCCGCCGAGGAGCTGGCGGAGGCCGTGCGATGCGTCCGGGCGGTGGCGGAACGCTGCTAGGGCGGGTCCGAGCCGGCGTCTCCCCTGAGGGCAGGCCCCGGGGGCGCCCCGGCGGCGCCGCCGCGCCCGGTCAGAGCGAGGCGATGACGCGGTCGGCGAGGATGTAGACGCTCTCCTCGCGGCTCTCGCCCCAGGAGAAGGTCAGTGCGTACGCGCCGGAGATCCCCGAGCCGCCCAGCAGCACCGGCGCGCGCCCGGAGTGCAGCGCGCCGGCGACGCGCTCGGCGGCCTCGCGCTGCCCGGGGGTCAGGCAGAGCGTGGTGCCGTCGGCGAAGACATAGACGTCCAGGGTGCCCAGCGGGCCGGGGCGGACGTCGGCGACCGGGGTGCCCTGCTGGGCCAGCTCCTCCAGGCGCGCGACGGTGCGCTCGTGATCGCTGATCACCGGGTGCGGCGAGAAGTCGGGGTGCGAGGGGTGGCGCCGGCGGGCGGCGGCCAGCTCGGCGGACTCGGCCTCCTCGACGGGCTCCAACTCCGGCGCGTCGAGGGCTTCGAGCGCCTCCACGGACTCCAGGGCGTCCGGACCCAGCAGCGGCTCGATGCCGGCGAAGTCCGCCTGGCGGGGCAGGAACGGCTGGGTGTCGAGCCGGTCGAACTCCGGCCGCTCGGGCAGCTCGCGCTGATCGGCGCGGGCGTCCAGCGGGCCCTCGTCGCCGAGGCCGGACAGACCGCCCAGCAGCGACGGGGCGTCGGCGGCGTCCCTGGCCTCCTGCGCGGCCCAGAAGGCGCGCGCCTCGGCCAGCTCGCGCTCCCGCTCCTCGGCCAGCGCGTCGGCGACGGCGGCGCGTATGTCCGCGAGCGGGGTCTCGGCGGCCGGGGTGGCACGGGCGGCCGGGACCGTCGCGGTGGCCGCCGGTGCCGCATCCGCGGCCCGGGCACAGGCGACGGCGTCCTGCCGGGCGGTGACGAGCTCGGCGTGCAGCTCGGCGATCTGGCCGCGCAGCGCACGGGCCGTGCGCAGGGCGGCGGCGCCCAGTGCCACGGCGACGGCCGCGGCCACTAGCAGGACGAGGGTGGTGACGCTCATGCCGAAACCTCTCTTCGCTCGGTCCCGCATGCGCGAGACGCGCAGCGTTCGGTGATTCGCCCGCGGCGCTCGCTCATGCGTCCTCCCCACTTCGCTCGGCGACCCGCTCGGCACGGGCCGCGCCTCGGTACACGGACTTCCCCCGGCCCTCGGCCGGGGTGCCCCCCTTGACGCGCTCGCTCACGGGACGACTCCTGGTGACCGCGAGATCACCGGCGTACTCCCGTTAACAGAATGTTCTCCGACTTCCTACATCAGCCTGCCGGGGGTCGGCGACCGCACCCGGTGCACTATGTCCGGAAATGCTGGGGGCGGTGGGCCTCATGGGCACCGGTCACCCCATGCTGACCTGCAAGAACGCCGATCCCCCAGGGCGTTGGTCACAATCCTGGGGGAGATTGGGTCGCGATCTTGTTAACACGTGACACGGCTCACGCCGCGTCGCCGCCCGTGTCCGTGCGGCAGCGAAGGGTGTGCGCGGGGCGGGAGTTGGTCCGTTCGTCCGCGCACACCCCGTGGGCGGGCGGCCGAGCCGTCGGCTCAGCCGCTCCACCCTCCGCCGCAGCTCAGCTCAGCCGCTCGATCACCATCGCCATGCCCTGGCCGCCGCCCACGCACATCGTCTCCAGGCCGAACTGCTTGTCGTGCCACTGGAGGGAGTTGATGAGGGTGGTGGTGATGCGGGCGCCGGTCATGCCGAAGGGGTGGCCGACGGCGATCGCGCCGCCGTTGACGTTCAGCCGGTCCAGGTCGATGCCCAAGTCCCGGTAGGACGGGATCACCTGGGCGGCGAACGCCTCGTTGATCTCGACCAGGTCGATGTCGGAGATCGACAGGCCGGCGCGCTGGAGGGCCTGCTTGCTGGCTTCCACCGGGCCGTAGCCCATGATCTCGGGGGAGAGGCCGGAGACGCCGGTGGACACGACCCGGGCCAGCGGGGTCAGGCCCAGCTCCCGCGCCTTGGTGTCGGACATGATGACCAGCGCCGCGGCGCCGTCGTTGAGCGGGCAGCAGTTGCCGGCGGTCACCAGGCCGTCGGGGCGGAACACCGGCTTCAGACCGGAGACGCCCTCGACGGTGACGCCGGCGCGCGGGCCGTCGTCCTTGGAGACGACCGTGCCGTCGGGCAGCGTGACCGGGGTGATCTCCCGCTCCCAGAAGCCGTTCTTGATCGCCTGCTCGGCGAGGTTCTGGGACCGTACGCCGAACTCGTCCATGTCCTGGCGGGTGACGCCCTTGAGGCGGGCGAGGTTCTCCGCGGTCTGGCCCATCGCGATGTACGCGTCCGGGATCAGGCCGTCCTCGCGCGGGTCGTGCCAGTCGGCGCCCTCCTGCTCGGCGCGCGCCGCGGTGCGGGCCTCGGCGTCGGCGAAGAGCGGGTTGTGGGTGTCGGGCAGGCCGTCGGAGCTGCCCTTGACGCTGCGCGAGACCGTCTCGACGCCGGCCGAGATGAAGACGTCGCCCTCGCCGGCCTTGATGGCGTGCAGCGCCATCCGGGTCGTCTGCAGCGAGGAGGAACAGTAACGGGTGACGGTGCAGCCCGGGAGGTGGTCCATCCCCATCTGGACGGCCACGATGCGGCCGAGGTTGTGGCCCTGCTCGCCACCGGGGAGGCCGCAGCCGAGCATCAGGTCGTCGATGTCGGTGGGGTCGAGCTCGGGGACCTTGGCCAGGGCGGCCTCGATGATCTTCGCGGTCAGGTCGTCCGGGCGCAGGTCCTTGAGCGAGCCCTTGAAGGCGCGGCCGATCGGGGAGCGGGCGGCTGAGACGATCACGGCTTCGGGCATCACACGGCTCCAAAGGAAAGGCCCGGCGCGCTGGGGTCCCCCGGACGAAGTCTGGGGGAGCCTCGTTGAGGGGCGGTGGTCGGGCGACGGGCGGGAAGAGTGCTGGACTGTGAGGGAAGTTACCTGTGCGTACTGCTGAGGTCACGGGGTGGGCGCTGTGATGCGGGCCTCTTTTCTAAGCGAGCGCTTATGGGAACGGGGAGGGAGCCCCGGGTATTCCCGTACGGCTCCCTCCCCGCCGCCCGCAGCGGGGAGCGTCAGCCCGTGATCGACGAGGGGTCGGTGGGCTCGGGTTCCGGCAGCTGGCGGCGCCGCCGGTGCTTGAGCAGCGCCCACGGCGCACGGGAGGCGGTGACCTCCGTACCGCCCTCGGAAGCCGCCTCGGCGGCCGCCTGCTCGACCGGCAGCAGGCCCTCGCCGCGGGCGGGCTCCGGCCGCTCCTCCTCCGGCCACAGGCCCAGCGCGGCGCACAGCGTCGGCAGGACCGCCATCGCGGCGGTGGCGTAGCCCTCCGCCGACGGGTGGTAGTTGTCCGGCCCGAACAGCTCCCGGGGGTGCGCCTCGAACTCGGGCCCGAGCAGATCGCCCAGCGAGACCGTCCGCCCACCGCTCTCGATCACACCGATGGTCTGGGCGGCCGCGAGCTGCCGGGAGAGCCGCCGGGCCACCCAGCGCAGCGGCTGGTAGACCGGCTCGATGGTGCCCAGATCAGGGCAGGTGCCCACCACCACCTCGCAGCCCGCCGCGTGGAGCCCGCGCACCGCCTCGGACAGGTGGCGTACGGACTGCGCGGGCGGCATCCGGTGGGTGACGTCGTTGGCGCCGATCATGATGACGCAGACGTCCGGGGCCTCGGTGCCGTCCGCCAGCATCAGCTCCACTTGGCGCGGCAGATCGTCCGACTGCGCGCCGGGCAGCGCCACATTGCGGAATTCGACGGGCAGTTCGGCGACGGCGGCCAGGCCCGAGGCGAGCAGCGCGCCGGGCGTCTGGGAGGCGCGGTGCACGCCCTGGCCGGCGGCGGTGGAGTCGCCGAGGAAGCCGAGCCGCAGCGGCGGGGCATCGGTGCGGTGGCCGAAGGCGGCGCCGTAGCGGCCGTCGGCGCAGGGCGGGATGTCGCTGGAGCCGCCGACCGTACGGCGGGCCAGCCGCACCTCGGTCAGCAGCACCCCGACGGCGGCGACGCCGAGCAGGCCGATCCCGCCCCCGCCGAATGCGGCGGCGGTCGCGATCCGCCGGGCCACCCTCGCCCTGGACATCGTCATCGGCATCGGCCGGGCACCTCCCCGTGCAGCGCGGGCGCGCCACGGCGCCAGGGCCGGACGCGCTCTTGAACCGTCAAGAACTCCTACAACAGGGTGTTGCCCGTTCCTGTACGGAACGCAACGCATCCGCCGGCCAACCCACCCGGGCAATAGGCTGGCGGGACGGGCGCAGGAGAGCGTGCCCCCGACCGCGGAGACCACCGTGCAGTTTTACGATTCGATGATTGAGCTCGTCGGCAACACCCCGCTCGTGCGGCTCAACAGCGTGACCAAGGGCATCCAGGCCACCGTCCTGGCCAAGGTCGAGTACTTCAACCCCGGAGGATCGGTCAAGGACCGGATCGCCGTGCGGATGATCGAGGCCGCCGAGCAGTCGGGTGAGCTGCAGCCGGGCGGCACCATCGTGGAGCCGACCTCCGGCAACACCGGCGTGGGCCTGGCGATCGTGGCCCAGCAAAAGGGCTACAAGTGCATCTTCGTCTGCCCGGACAAGGTGTCCACGGACAAGATCAACGTGCTGCGGGCCTACGGCGCCGAGGTGGTCGTCTGCCCCACGGCCGTCGACCCCGAGCACCCGGACTCGTACTACAACGTCTCGGACCGCCTGGTGCGCGAGACGCCCGGGGCCTGGAAGCCCGACCAGTACAGCAACCCGAACAACCCGCGCTCGCACTACGAGACCACCGGTCCGGAGCTGTGGGAGCAGACGGACGGGCGGATCACCCACTTCGTGGCGGGTGTGGGCACCGGCGGCACGATCAGCGGCACCGGCCGCTATCTGAAGGACGCCAGCGAGGGCCGGGTCAGGGTCGTCGGCGCCGACCCGGAGGGCTCGGTCTACAGCGGCGGCTCCGGGCGCCCGTACCTGATCGAGGGGGTCGGCGAGGACTTCTGGCCGACCGCCTACGACCGTACGGTCGCCGACGAGATCGTGGCGGTCTCGGACAAGGACGCCTTCCAGATGACCCGGCGGCTGGCCAAGGAGGAGGGCCTGCTGGTCGGCGGCTCCTGCGGGATGGCCGTGGTGGCCGCGCTGGAGGTCGCCTCGAAGCTCGGTCCGGACGACGTGGTGGTCGTGCTGCTGCCGGACAGCGGCCGGGGCTATCTGTCCAAGATCTTCAACGATGAGTGGATGGCCGACTACGGCTTCCTGGAGGAGGGCGGCACCGCGGCCCGGGTCGGCGAGGTGCTCCAGCACAAGGAGGGCGCGCTGCCCTCGCTGGTGCACATGCACCCCGAGGAGACCGTCGGCGAGGCGATCGAGGTGCTGCGCGAGTACGGCGTCTCGCAGATGCCGATCGTCAAGCCGGGCGCCGGGCACCCCGACGTCATGGCCGCCGAGGTCGTCGGCTCCGTCGTCGAGCGCGAGCTGCTGGACGCCCTGTTCACCCAACGGGCCTCGCTGACCGACCCGTTGGAGAAGCACATGTGCCCGCCGCTGCCGCAGGTCGGCTCCGGCGAGTCGGTCTCCGACCTGATGGCGGTCCTCGAGAGCGCGGATGCGGCGATCGTCCTGGTCGAGGGCAAGCCGAAGGGCGTGGTGAGCCGGCAGGACCTGCTGGCCTACCTGGCGCGCGAGGCCGGTAAGTAGCGGCGGCCGGTGCGGTCGCTCTTCGGGGCGGCCGCCGCCGGTCCGCGCGGCCGTCGCGGCGTCAAGTTGCCGTCAGGAAACGGGCCGACGCCGCAAGGTGTACGTATGCGTCATGTGCTGGCAGCACGGGCTTAACACTCGTCAGGCACATTGATGTGCACGGCGATACGGACCTCCGGAGCGGCTCCCGGACCTCCACGATCGCCGCCCGGATGCGACGACCGGCCCTGACCCGGATCGCGTCCCTTGCGGGGACCGCCGTCGTCCCGCCCCCGGCTCCGGCCGGGGTGCGGCGGTCCCCGCAACACTTCCCCGCTTGACCTCAAGTGCGGTTGACGTACGAGGGTCGGCGCTCATGACGCACTTTCTGGATCTCGTCCACCCCCGCGCCGGTACGGCGCTGATCAGCGAGTGGCTCACGGGCACCGCCGAGCGTGCGCGCGCGGCCACCGACGCCATGATCGACGAGTGGGCGGCAGCCGAGCCGCCCTCCGCGCTCCTCGCCCAGCACGTGTTCCTCTCCACGGACGGCACCGGTCTGCTCCACTACGCCCAGTGGGCCAGCGACGAGGAACACCTGGCGTGGGCCCGCGCCCGCCGCTCCGCGGTGGTCGGCCGGGTGGACGCGCTGGTGCCCGGTATCGAGCGGCCGGGGCTCCACCGGACCCGCCTGGACCGCAGCGTGGTGCACGACGCGGAGCGCCGGCCCGGTGTCTTCGTGGTCACCGCGACGGCGGCGGGTGAGGCGGAGGGCGTCGTCAGGGCGGCACCGGGCCTGCTCGCCGGGCACCTTCACCTGACGGCGGACGGCGAGCGCGCGATCGTCGTCACCGAGTGGACCGACGCCGCCGCGCATGAGGCGGCCGCCGGCGACGGCCCGGACTTCAAGCGGTACACACTCCACCACTCCTTCCGCAACGGCCGGCGGGAGGGCTCCTGAGCGAGGGTCAGCCCCACTCCCCGTCCCGGCGCTCGTCGCGCCGTCGCAGCAGCCGGCGGATGCCCACGCTGTGCACGGCGTTGACGGCGGCGATACCGGCCCAGCACACCAGCAGGCCCGGCAGTTCCGCGCCGCTGACGGCTATCGCGGAGAGCGGGACGGCCAGCACCAGCGAGAGGGCGGCGACCCCGAAGCGCTCCCAGAAGTCGCTGTGCCGGCTCTGCGCGGCATGCGGCGGCCGGGCGCCGCGCGCCACGTGCAGCTGCCGCTCGGCGAGCTGCCGCCGCACCCGTCGCTCCACGCTCTCGTCCAGCTTCTCCAGGAAGGACTCCACCAGCTCCGACTCGTACCCCGGCCCCAGCTCCTTGCGGGTCTGGAGGGTCGCGTCGAGTTCCTTGCGCAGATCGGGGTCGTGTGTCGCCATACCGGTGAGGTTACGGACCTCGGGCGCGCGGGGCGGTAGGGCTAACCCCCCGATCCGGCCGGGGCCTTGCGCCCGTGGTCCGCTGCCGCGTCCGGGATGCGCGCGATGTCGCGGCGGGCGGCCAGCCAGTAGGCGACGGCTGGTACGGCGAGTCCGACCAGCCAGGAGACGTCGGCGCCGCCGAGCCGGGCCACCAGGGGCCCGGTGTAGAAGTGCGTGGCCAGGAACGGGAGTTGGACCAGCACGCCGAGGGCGTAGACGGCGAGTGCCCGGACGTTCCAGGCGCCGTAGCGGCCGGTGGGGTCGCTGAGCGCCGGGATGTCGTAGCGCTCCTTGGAGATCAGGTAGTAGTCGACGAGGTTGATCGCCGACCAGGGGGTGAAGAAGGCCAGCAGGAAGAGCAGGAAGTCCTTGAAGGACGTCAGGAAGGAGTCCTTGCCCAGGAGGGCGACGGCGGTGCCGGCCACCATGATCCCGGCGATGTAAGCGGAGCGTCCGCGCGGCGTCAGCGTGCGCTGCCCGCGGAAGCCGCTGACGCTGGTGACCAGCGACATGAAGCCGCCGTAGGTGTTGAGGATGTTGATGGTGAGTTTGCCGAGGGCGATGACGAAGAAGAGGAACGAGGCGACCAGTCCGGTGCCGCCCAGGCCGACGACGTAGCCGACCTCGTGGCCGACGAACGCGGCCGGCGCCGCGGCGGCCGCCAGCGCGCCGAACGTCATCGACCACTGCGAGCCGAGCACCGAGCCGGACAGCGTCCACCAGAACGTGGCGCGCGCCGAGGTGTGCCGCGGCAGGTAGCGCGAGTAGTCCGCGACGTACGGGCCGAACGCCAGCTGCCAGGAGGCCGAGAGGGAGACCGCGAGCAGGAAGACCGGCAGCTCGAAGCGGTGGTCGGCGAGGAGCGCGCCGAGGTCGGCGTGCTGTGCCAGGCGGACGCCGAGGTAGACGAAGGTCAGTGCGCAGACCAGGCCGGCGATCTTGCCCAGGGTGTGGATGAGGCGGTAGCCGACGGCCGCGGCGACGGCGGTGACCGCGGCGAAGAGCACGATCCCGGGCGTCTCGCCCAGGTGTGTCAGCTCGCCGACCGCCTGCCCGGCCAGCACGCTGCCGCTGGCGAAGAACCCGATGTACATCACGATGACCAGGGCGAGCGGCACCACCGCGCCGCGGACGCCGAACTGCGCCCGCGAGGTGATCATCTGCGGCAGTCCGAGCCGTGGCCCCTGCGCCGAGTGCAGCGCCATCACCGCACCGCCCAGGAGGTTGCCGAGCAGCAGCCCGATCAGCGACCAGAAGGCGTTCGCCCCGAAGACGACGGCCAGCGCACCGGTGATGACGGCGGTGATCTGGAGATTGGCGCCCAGCCAGAGCGTGAACTGGCTGACCGCGCTGCCGTGCCGTTCGTCGTCGGGGACGACGTCGATCGAGCGCCGTTCGACCACACCTGCCATGAGTGCCGCCTCGCCTTGTCGCATGTATGAGTTCATGCAGGATCGGTGGCTGTGAATGGAAGGTCAATAGTCGGGACCGGAACGTCGGTTGACGCGCGGTGGCGGCCGTCGCTCAGGCGGCGGCCGGCGGACCGTCCAGGCGCCGCGGCTCGTCCGCGTACGAGACCGGCACCCGCCGCATCGGCCCGCCCTGGGTGGTGTCGTACCGGCCCGGGCGCCACAGTGGCGGCGTAGGCGTGCACCGACACCGCGTCGTCGGTCGCGCCGGTGCGGCGGGGGATGCGCTCCGGTCCCAAGCAGAAGGAGGCGCCCGCGCCGACGGCGGTGGCCGGATGGGGCTGACCCGCCGCCGGGCCGCCGCGGGTCCTCACCGCCGTCGCGCGTACAGCATCAGCCAGTCGCGGTGGGTGCTCCAACGGGTGTGGCCGGTCACCTCGAAGCCCGCGTCGGCCAGCAGCGCGGTGAACGGGGCGAGGCGGTGCCCGACGTACCAGCGCCGCAGCTCCGGCGCGTACGACACCGGCTCCCAGCCCTCGTCGTCGCCCTCGGCCAGACTCAGGGCGAGCAGGCCGCCGGGCCGCACGACGCGGGCGAACTCACCCAGCGCCACGGGGACTTCGGGCCGCGGGACGTGCAGCAGGGCGGCCACGCACCAGACCGCGTCGACGGCGGACGCGGCGAGCGGGAGGGCGCGCATATCGGCCTGGACGAGGCCGGGGACCGCGTCGGCGGCGACCATCTCGCGGGAGAGGTCGAAGCCGGCGACCCGGAAGCCGCGGTCGCGCAGCAGCCGCGTCTGGTGCCCGGGCCCGCAGCCGACGTCCGCGATCCGGGCGCCCGGCGGCAGCAGCCCCGCGAGGCGGTCGGCGGCGGCCACCACCGGCGGCGGCGCACCGCGCCAGCGCCGGGCGTAGTCGGCGGCGATGGCGTCGTAGGTCTCGCGGGTGGAGGCGGCGGTATCGGCCATGGCGGCACCCTGGAGCGCTGGAGCGCCCACGGCTCGCGGGGGGCATGCCGGGGGAGCAGACTGGTGCCGGGCGCTCCGGTACCGTCGGGGCGCGGCGGCCGGCGGTCGGCCGGCGGGCGGATGGGCAGGTCCTCGATGAAGCGGTCCTCGGCGAGCGGCACGACGGCGGCGGACGGATCGGCGGCGGCGCCGACGGACGGTGGACGCAGCGAACGAGTCGTGCCGCAAGGGGAGTTGGCGGACCGCCTGGAGGCGCACCGTACCGAGCTGACCGGGTACTGCTACCGGATGCTCGGCTCGGCCTTCGAGGCCGAGGACGCCGTGCAGGAGACCATGGTGCGGGCCTGGCGCGGCCACGACCGGTTCGAGGGGCGGTCGTCGCTGCGGTCCTGGCTCTACCGGATCGCCACCAACGTCTGCCTGGACCTGCTCAAGGGCAGTCAGCGCCGGGCCCGGCCGATGGACCTCTCCTCCCCGTCGAGCGTGGACACCCCCATCGGGACGGGGCTGCCCGAGGCCACCTGGATCGGTCCGGTTCCGGACCAGCGGGTCCTGGCGTCCGCCGGGGACCCGGCCGATACCGCCGTCGCCCGGGAGTCGATCCGGCTGGCGTTCGTCTCCGCGCTGCAGCGCCTGGCGCCCCGGCAGCGGGCGGTGCTGATCCTGCGCGAGGTGCTCAGCTGGTCGGCGGCCGAGGTCGCGGAGCTGCTGGGCAGTTCGGTCGCGTCGGTCAACAGCGCGCTGCAGCGGGCCCGGGCCACCCTCGCCGCCACCGGTGAGACCGCCGATGCACCGCCGCGCCCCCTGGACGACGCCCAGCGATCGCTGCTCACGCGCTACGTCGACGCCTTCGAACGCTTCGACATGGACGCCCTGACGGCCCTGCTGCACGAGGACTCCACGCTCTCCATGCCGCCGTACGAGCTGTGGCTGCGCGGCCGCGCGGACATCCTGAAGTGGCTGCTCGGCCCGGGGTGCGGCTGCGAGGGCTCGCACCTGGTGCCGGTCGAGGCGAACGGCCGGCCGGCGTTCGGCCAGTACCGCGCGGACGGCTCGCCCTGGGCGATCCAGGTCATCGAGACGGAGGGCGGGCGGGTCACCGCCCTGCAGTCCTTCCTCGACACCGAGCGGCTCTTCCCGCTGTTCGGGCTGCCGCCGCGCTACGCCGGCCCGCCCGCGGGGGACCGGACACCGGCCGCGGCGGACTCGTAGGGCCCCGCCGGTCCCCGCGCCGGGCCCGCGCCGCTGTAAGGAGGGAGTTGAGCCCTTGCCTTCCCGCATGCCGGACAACGGCCGACGAGCCGGGACGCGTATCGCACTCGACGGCACCGGTCTGCGCACCGCCGATATCGCCGCTCTCGCGCCCCGCCCCGCCCGCCCCCGAGGCCCTCGCCCGCGCCGGGGAATCCTGGGACACCGCCCGCCGCCTCGCCGCACACGGACTCCGGCTGCTGCGCAGCCACGCCGGCGCCATCGGCGACCCGCCCGCGGCGTCGAGGAACGAGCCGGCTTCGCCTCCCTGGGCGTCCGCCAGACGCGGCGCGCCTGCACCTACGACCGCCAGGTCCTGGCCTGTGAACTGGTGGCCGCCCTGCGCGCCGTGCGCATGCGCTCCCCCGAACCCGACCCCGCACTGCCCCTGGCCACGGCCTACGCTCTCGCGGCGGACGCCCTCGACCCCCGGACGGAGGACCGCCCGCTGACGGACGACGTGGCGGTGGTGACGGGGCTGCCGGACGCGCCGGCACAGGTGTGAAAGGCACCCGGGCGCGGCCCCGGGCGGGTCGGGCCGATCCGGGCGCGGGGGAGTGCCCCTCCGGGCCTCCGTGCGCCGGGACGGCGGTCGACCACGGCCGGATCCCGACGCGTACCGCGGCCCGGTGTGCGCAAGAAATTCCGTACAGTCGGTCGACACAGGACAAGGCCCCCGACCGGGCCGGGAAGAAGAGGCGATGAGCGGGGACGGGGACAACGCCGGCGGCGCCGGCGGCGTGGCCGGGAGCCGGCCGGCCGGCACGAGGACCGAGCGGGCACCGGCCGGGGCGGCACCGGCCGGGCAGGCGGGGCCCGGCGAGGCCGGCGCCGCCGAGGGCGCGGACACCGGCACCGCCGCCCGCCTCCAGAAGCTCTTCGAGGGCCACCGGCTGACACCCACCCAGCGCCGGATCGCCCACTGCATGGTGCGCCGGGCCGCCGACGCGCCCTTCCTCTCCAGCGTCGAGCTGGCCGAGCTGGCCGGAGTCAGCCAGCCGTCGGTCACCCGCTTCGCCGTCGCCCTCGGCTTCGACGGCTATCCCGCGCTCCGCCGCCATCTGCGCGAGGTCGCCCCCACCGGCAAGCCCGGCGGCAACGGCTCCGCCAACGAGTACCAGCAGGCCGTCGAGGCGGAGATCGACAACCTCCGTCAGCTGGCCGCCGCGCTCGCCGACCCGTCGCCGGTGATCGAGGCCGGCCGGCTGTTCGCCGCCTCCCGCCCGCTGCCCGTCCTCGGCCTGCGTGCCGCCACCGCCCAGGCCGCCGGCTTCAGCTACTTCGCCCGCAAGGTCCACCCCGACGTCCGCCTGCTGGACGAGGGCGGCACCATGCTCACCGACCGCGTCGACGCCGCCGTACGCGCCGGCGCGAGCGCCCTGCTCTGCTTCGCCCTGCCCCGTCACCCCCGCGAGGTCCTCGACGCCCTCGCCTACGCCCGCGAGGCCGGTCTGACCGTCGTCACCGTCGCCGACAGCGCCTTCGCCCCGGTCGCCCACCACACCGACCTGCTGCTGCCGGCCCCCGTCGGCACCGGCCTGGCCTTCGACACCGCCTGTGCCCCCATGCTCCTGGGCCGGGTCCTGCTGGAGGCGATGTGCGACGCCCTGCCGGACGCCCAGGCCCGCCTGGAGGAGTTCGACGCGAAGGCGGCGGCGCGGGGGCTGTTCGTGGAGTGAGGGCCGGGGCGGGCGCAGGGCCGCGGGTCACCGCGCTGCGTCTCAGGAAATCCTCATCCGCCCCGGCTACGCTCCCGCGCCGGTAACGGTGTGCCGCCGGGCGTGCCGGGCTACGGGCACGGCGCCGACGCGAGGAGCGTTCGCCGGCGTACGGGCACGGCGGGGCGGCCGGATGGTCTTCTGGGTGAGGAGGTCTGTCGTGGGGCGCGGGGCGTATGCGCTGGCGCGGGTCGCGGTGGTGGTGCGGGCGCCGGCCGGCTGGTTGTGGTGGCCGGGGCTGCTGGCCGCGGGGATCGGCGTGCTGGTGCCGGGGCCGACCGGGCGGACGATCGGGCTGCTGGCGGGGGCGGGGCTGTTCGTGGTCGCGGCGTTCGGGGTGTTCGCGGTGCGCCGCGGACGGTATGCGGCGCTGGCGCGCGGGGCGTCGCGCGCGGAGAAGGCCGTCATCCTGCAGGACCGGTCCGTCACCATCCGGGTCTGGCGGCGGGCGCACCGCTGGTGGGTGCTGCTGGCCTTCCTGGTGGCGGTCGGCTCGTCGTTCGCCCTGCCGGGGGCCGGCGGTCTGCTGATGGCCGGGGCGGCGCTCGGGCTGTGGGCCAAGGCGGCGTGGCTGGGCCACTGGGAGCGGGAGCACGACGCGCTGCTGTGGGTGCGGACGGAATCCGCCCGGCGGGGCGGCGCCGCGGGCAAGGAGGTCGGCGGGTACGCGCTGACCGGGCCGGCGGCCGGCGACGCCCGAGCCGGGGGCGCGCGGGCGGCAGGCGCACGGGGCGGGGCGGCAGGGGCGGCGCGGGCCGGCCGCTGAGGAAGGGCGGCCCCAGGTGGCTCGCTCCCCCGATGCCGCCTACTGCCTCCCGAGGTCGCGCAGCGCCTCCGTGTGCCCGCCGCCGCTCTCCGCCGTGAGCTCCGCCAGCGTCTGCGGGGCGCGGATGGTCGCGAACCGTACGGTGCCGCCCGGGGCGGCCGCATAGCCGTAGATCCCCGGGCGGGGCAGGGAGTTGTAGGCGAAGTGGGTGGAGAAGTAGTACGCGCCGGTGTCCAGGAGGGCGGCGTGGTCGCCGGACTCCAGCAGGGGTAGCGGGCGGTTCTCGGCGACCAGGTCGCCCGCGAAGCAGCACGGCCCCGCGATGTCCTGCGCGACCGGCTCGCCCGTCTTCGGGCGGCCCGCGCCGTCGTACGCCGCGACCCTGAGCGGCCAGGCCTCGGGCACGAAGACCGTGCGGGTGGCGACCTGGGCGCCGGCGTGGGTGACCGCGATGGGGCGGCCGCCCGCCGACTTGGCGTACTCGACACGGGCGAGCACCGTGCCGTGCTTGGCCAGCAGCGACCGGCCGAACTCGGTGACCAGGCCGTAGCGGCCGGACAGCAGCCCGGGGACGGCCGAGTGCAACAGCGCGACGTACTCGCGGTAGGTCGGGGTGGTGGTGTCCGAGGAGAAGTTGACCGGCAGGCCGCCACCGATGTCGAGGGTGTCGACCTGGCGCCGGCCGGCCCGGTCGTTGATCTCCTCGGCGAGCTTGTACAGGCTCCGCACGCCCGCCGCCATCAGCTCCAGCGGCATGCCCTGGGAGCCGACGTGGGCGTGCAGCCGGGTCAGCCACGGGCGGGCGAGGAAGGCGCGGACGACCCAGTCGCGGGCGCCCTCGTCGCGCAGCGCGACACCGAACTTCGAGGTGTCGGTGGCGGTGCTCATCGCCCCGATGCTGCCGCCGCCGATCTGGGGATTGACCCGCAGGCCGATGGGGGCGGTACCCGGCGCCGCGGCCATCAGCCCGTCGATACGGGCCAGTTCCTCGGGGTTGTCGGCGTTGACGGCGATCCCCAGGGCCAGCGCCTCGCGCAGCTCGGCGGGGGTCTTGGCGGGCGAGTCCAGGACCGTGCGCGCGGCCGGTACCCCCGCGGCGCGGGCCAGCGCCAGCTCACCGGGGCTGGCCACCTCGCAGCCGAGCCCTTCCTGCGCGAGCAGCCGCAGCACGGGCACGAGCGAGGCGGCCTTCACCGCGAACGCGTGCAGGACCGGAGTGCCGGGCGCGGTGAACTCCGCGAAAGCGGCGCGGAGTTCCGCCGCCGACCGGCGAATCCCGCCCACGTCCAGGAGCCCGGCCACGGGCTCGTCCGCCCCCACCAGGCCCCGCGCAACGGCTGCCGCTACGGCGTGGTCTCGGTCAGTGAAGCTCATACCCCAAGTCCATCATCGGCCGGGCCCGCATGCCATCACATACCAGCCTGCGGCGGGGTGCGCGGCCACACTTACGGCCACGTACCCGCCCGCCGTGCCCGCCCGCAGTGCCCGCCCGCCGTGCCCGCCCGCCGTGCCCGGCCGGCGGGCGACGCGCCGTCAGGCGGGGCGGGCGCCGCTCAGGCTCGCCTTGCGGTGGCGCTCGCTGAGGCGGGAGCCCGATTCGCGGCGGGCGGCACGGCGCAGGAGCGGTACGGCGAGGAGGAAGCCCAGCACCGCCCAGGCGGCCAGGACGAGGGCGACCGTGGACAGCTCCCAGGAGCCGGCCGGCTCCGCGGCGCGTGCGGCGTCCGGCAGGAGCGCCGAGCGCAGGCCCTGCGCCATCCACTTGAGCGGGAAGACCGAAGCGATCTTCTGGACCAGCACCGGCATCGAGGTGATCGGGAACATCGCGCCCGAGGTGACCAGCAGCCCCATCGCGGGCAGCATGATCAGTGCGAGCGCCTCGCGAGGGTTGGGCAGCACGGCGCCTATGGCGGCGCCGAGCGGTGCGACGGCGAGCAGCCCCAGCGCGGTGACCCACAGCAGCGTCAGCCAGCCGCCGGCGCTGTGCGGCAGCGGCCCGTCCACCAGCAGCGCGGCGGCCGTCAGGAGGACCACCAGCGTGCCGAGGGCCATGGCGACCACCAGCAGCGACTTGGCGACGAGGTAGGCCGGTATGCCGCCGGGTGTGGCGCGCAGCCGCAGCAGGGCGCCCTCCTCCCGCTCGGTGACCAGGATCTGCGGGAGTTGGACCAGCCCGATCTGGAACAGCAGATACGCGGCGAAGCCGGCGAGCGCCAGATGCGCCATCGGGATGCGCGTACCGGGCACGTCGTCGCTGATGAAGCCGGCGAGCGCCAGCGCGACGACGACGTTGACCAGATGGCCGGTCATCTCCTTGGGGTTGCGCAGGAGATGGCGCAGCTCGATCCCGCCGCGCAGGAGGCCGGCCCGCCAGTAGCGGCGGCGAGCGGAGGGCCTTCCCCCGGTGGGCGTTCCGGCACCTGGCCCGTTGCTCGCGGCGGACGGGCCGGCGCCGGCTGTGGCGGTCCTGCCGGCGGTCCCGTCGGCACTGCCCGCCGGCTCGATGGTGGCGGCCGTGTGCGGTCCTGCTGTCACTTCTTCTCTCCCCCTGTCGATCGCGAGCCGCTCATGCGGCCCGCGGTTCCCCGTCCGCGGTCCTGCCCGCGGTCCTGCCCGCGGTCCCGTCCGCAGTCCCGTCCGCGGCGCCGGCGTCGGCCGTATCGTCGCGGTGCACCATGTGCAGATAGGTGTCCTCCAGCGTGGGGCGGCGGACCTCCAGATCGGCGATCGGTCCGCCGGTGTCGCGGTGGAGCTCCCACACCAGCCGGGACGGGTCCTCGGTGCGCTCGCGGCGGGCCGTGCCGTCGGGCGCCGTCCAGCGGACCTCGGCCTGGGCGGCGGCCCCCCGGGCCAGCTCCGGCGGGGTGCCGCAGGCCCGTATCCGGCCGTTGACCAGCATGGCTATCCGGTCGGCCAGCCGCTCGGCCTCCGCCAGATCGTGGGTGGTGAGCAGGATCGTGACGCCCTCGTCGCGGGCGAGCCGCTCCACCAGGTCGTGGAAGTCGCGACGCGCCTCCGGGTCGAAGCCGGTGGTCGGCTCGTCCAGGAAGAGGAGTTCGGGACGGCCGACGACGGCCAGTGCCACGTCCAGCCGGCGGCGCTGGCCACCGGACAGCCGCTCGACCTGCTGACCGGCCTGTTCCGTGAGGCCCACCGAGGCCAGCAGTTCGGCCGGGTCGCGCGGGTGCGGGTAGTACGAGGCGAAGTGCGTCAGCAGCTCGGCGACCTGCCAGCGGCGGTGATCGCGCCAGGACTGCAGGACGAGGCCGATCCGGCCCCGCCATGCGTCGTCGCCGTGCGCCGGGTCCGTGCCCAGGACGCCGACCTGCCCGCCGGAGCGCTGCCGGAAGCCCTCCAGGATCTCCACGGTGGTGGTCTTGCCGGCGCCGTTGGGGCCGAGCAGCGCGAAGATCTCGCCGCGGTGGATCTCCAGATCGACGCCGTGCAGCACGTCGGTGCCGCCGTACGACATCCTCAAGTCGCTCACCTGGATGACGGGTTGGGCGGTCGGCGGCGGAGCGCTCGGTGCCGGTCCTGCCGGCAGGTGCTCGGTCGTCGTCATCGGCCCGCCTCCACGTGGTGCTGATGGCGCCGCGGGGCCGAGGCCTCGCCCGCGGCGGATGGTGTCGAAGGTGTGGGTGCCGTCGCGGGGCCCGCGCCCTCGACGATCGCGCGGAGCGCGGCCACATGGCCCTCGAAGGCGCTGCGGCCGCGGCTCGTCAGCCGCACCTTGGTGCGGCGTTTGCGGCCGCCGCCCTCCTTGCGGATCTCCAGATATCCGGCCTCCTCCAGCGTGTGCAGCTGCTTGGAGAGCGCGGAGTCGCTGAGCGAGAGGCTGTCGCGGATGAAGGGGAAGTCGGCCCATTCCGTGGCGGCGAGCAGCGCGACCACCGACAGCCGGGTGGAGGGGTGGATCAGTTCGTCGAAGCCGCTCGGGGTGCTCATCGGCTCACTTCCTCATGGGTGGCTCTCGCGCCGTGGTCGCGCAGCGCGCCGACCGCCCAGCGGTTGGCCGGTCCGACGAGCAGGACGAACGCGGCGGCCGAGACGGTGGCCTGGATGACATTGCCGAGCGGCAGCGACAGCGACTCGACGACGAAGCCCGAGAGCAGGATCGTCGCGAGGGTCACCGCCCCGCCCGCGAGGAAGGTGGCGAGCGAGCGCCAGCTGTGGCGCGAGCGGTGCAGCTGCAGCCTGCTGCGGCGGTTGTGGAGCACGCCGAGGCTGCTGACCAGGGCGACGTACGCGCCGAGCACCAGCCAGAAGGCCCAGTCGGGGAGGTCGAGTCCCCAGCTCGCGATGAAGATCCACATGATCGCGGCGATGGTGTACGTCGATCTGGCGTCGCCCTGCGCGCATCTTTCGACCTCGTCGTACACCCGCTCCTGTGGTACCCGGATGCGCTGCAGATCCTGCCAGGCCCGTTCCGCATCGACCTGTGTGCTCATGGTCATCGCCTCCCCAAGGCGCTCCGGACCGTTGCCGGACGGTCCCCCCGTTGCCAGGCCCTGAGTCATCGGGCAGGGCCCTGGATCTTTTACTTGCCTGGCAGGAAAGTTATCGCAGACTTTCCCAGCAGGCAAGTCGAAACTTCGGTGTCGGGCCGCCCTGGGTCGCGTCGGGGCGATGGGCCTCCGCGGAGTGCCGGCCGGTTCGTGACGCCCCCGGCGGGAGGTTCGCCGCGCCCTGTTGACTAGCGCTATTCAGCAAGGCCACTATGTGAATAGCTCAATCCATTCGATGTCAGGGAGGCACGGCCCATGTCGGGACCGCGACCCGTGCGGGCGCCGCGCGGTACGGAGCTGAGTGCTCGGGGATGGCAGCAGGAAGCCGCGCTGCGCATGCTGCAGAACAACCTCGATCCGGAGGTGGCCGAACACCCGGACCAGCTCGTCGTCTACGGCGGCACCGGCAAGGCCGCCCGTGACTGGCGCTCCTTCGACGCGATGGTGCGCACCCTCACCACGCTCAAGCAGGACGAGACGATGCTCGTCCAGTCCGGCAGGCCGGTCGGCGTGATGCAGACCCACGAATGGGCGCCGCGCGTACTGATCGCCAACTCCAACCTCGTGGGCGACTGGGCCAACTGGGAGGAGTTCCGCCGTCTGGAGGCCCTCGGCCTGACCATGTACGGGCAGATGACGGCCGGATCCTGGATCTACATCGGGACGCAGGGCATCCTGCAGGGCACGTACGAGACGTTCGCCGCCGTCGCGGCGAAGAAGTTCGGCGACACGCTGGCCGGGACGATCACCCTCACCGCCGGCCTCGGCGGCATGGGCGGCGCCCAGCCGCTCGCCGTCACCATGAACGACGGCGTCGCGATCTGCATCGACTGCGACCCGCGCGCCATCGAGCGCCGGATCGAGCACCGCTACCTGGACGTGCGGGCGGACAACCTCCAGCACGCGCTCCAGCTCGCCGTCGAGGCCCGCGACCAGCGCAAGCCGCTGTCCATCGGACTGCTCGGCAACGCCGCGGACCTGCTGCCGCAGATGCTCGCCGAGGGCGCGCCGATCGACATCGTCACCGACCAGACCAGCGCCCACGACCCGCTGTCCTACCTGCCGACCGGCATCGACTTCGCCGACATGGCCGACTACGCCGCCAAGGACCCGGCCGGCTTCACCATCCGCGCCCGCGAGTCCATGGCCAAGCACGTCGAGGCGATGGTCGGCTTCATGGACGCCGGTGCCGAGGTCTTCGACTACGGCAACTCCATCCGCGGCGAGGCCCAACTCGCGGGATACCAGCGCGCCTTCGCCTTCCCCGGCTTCGTGCCCGCCTACATCCGGCCGCTGTTCGCCGAGGGCAAGGGGCCGTTCCGCTGGGCGGCGCTGTCCGGCGACGCGCGGGACATCGCGGCCACCGACAAGGCGATCCTCGACCTGTTCCCGGAGAACGAGTCACTGGCCCGGTGGATCAAGATGGCTGGGGAACGGGTCCACTTCCAGGGCCTGCCCGCACGGATCTGCTGGCTCGGCTACGGCGAGCGGGACAAGGCCGGCGAGCGGTTCAACGAGATGGTCGCCGACGGCACGCTGCGGGCGCCGCTGGCCATCGGCCGCGACCACCTCGACTGCGGCTCCGTCGCCTCGCCGTACCGCGAGACCGAGGCCATGAAGGACGGCTCGGACGCGATCGCCGACTGGCCGCTGCTCAACGCCATGGTCAACGTCGCCTCCGGCGCCTCCTGGGTCTCGCTGCACCACGGCGGCGGCGTCGGCATGGGCCGCTCCATCCACGCGGGCCAGGTGACCGTCGCCGACGGCACGGCGCTGGCCGGCGAGAAGATCCGCCGGGTGCTGACCAACGACCCGGGCATGGGCGTCATCCGGCATGTCGACGCGGGCTACGAGCGCGCCGACGAGGTGGCCGCCGAGCGCGGCGTCCGCATCCCGATGCGCGAGGGCGAAGGCGAGGGCGCGTGACCGCCTCGTTCCACGAGATGTGGCAGGAGTTGCGGCCGATCGGCCGCAACTCCTCCTCCGGGGGCTACCGCCGCTACGCCTGGACCGGCGCCGACGCCGACTGCCGGGCGTGGTTCCGGGCCCAGGCCGAGGCCCGCGGGCTCGCCTACGAGCTGGACCGCAACGGCAACCAGTGGGCCTGGCTCGGTGCCACCGGCTACCAGGACGTGGCCCCCGGTGACGCCGTCGTCACCGGCTCCCACCTGGACTCCGTACCGGACGGCGGCGCCTTCGACGGCCCCCTCGGCGTGGTCTCCTCCTTCGCCGCGCTCGACGAACTGCGCAGCAGGGGAGCCGAGCTCGGCAAGCCCCTGGCGATCGTCAACTTCGGCGACGAGGAGGGCGCCCGCTTCGGTCTGGCCTGCGTCGGCTCCCGGCTCGCCGCCGGGGCGCTGACCGCCGAGGCCGCGCACCAGCTGCGCGACGGGGACGGCACCACCCTCCCGCAGGCCATGGAGCGCGCCGGATACGACCCCGACGCCATCGGCCCGGACCCCGAACGGCTCGCCAGGATCGGCGCGTTCGTCGAACTCCACGTCGAGCAGGGCCGTGCGCTGGACCTGTCGGGTGACCCGGTCGGCATCGCCTCCGCCATCTGGCCGCACGGCCGCTGGCGGTTCGACTTCCACGGCGAGGCCAACCACGCCGGCACCACCCGCCTAGACGACCGTCGCGACCCGATGCTCAGCTATGCCGCGACCGTGCTCGCCGCCCGCGAACAGGCCCGGCTCGCCGGCGCCCTGGCCACCTTCGGGAAGATCAGCGTGGAGCCGAACGGCGTCAACGCCATCCCCTCGCTCGTTCGCGGCTGGCTGGACTCCCGCGCCGCCGACCAGGACACCCTGGACACCGTGATCCAGGGGATCGAGCAGGCGGCCGCCGAGCACGCCGCCCGCGACGGCGTGGACCTGACCGTCGTCCGCGAATCCTTCACCCCCGTCGTGGAGTTCCAGCACGCCCTCCGGGACGAGCTGAGCGCGATCCTCGGCAAGACGCAGGGGCGCACCGTGCCCGTCCTGGGCACCGGCGCCGGGCACGACGCCGGCATTTTGTCCGGCACCGTCCCCACGGCCATGCTGTTCGTCCGCAACCCCACCGGCGTCTCGCACTCACCGGCCGAAGCGGCGGAGGAGGACGACTGCGTCACCGGGGTCACCGCACTCGCCGACGTACTGGAGGAGCTGGCATGCCACTGACGCCGCAGGCAGCACCGACGCAGGCAACACCCACGACGTACTGGCTCGAACACGCCTGGCTCGGCACACTCCCCCAAGTTCTCGGCTCCGCTCGAACAGGGGGGACCCCCATCGAGCAGGGCGTGACCGTGGACGTCGCGGACGGGCGGATCACGGCCGTGCGCAAGGGGGCCGCCGCCCCGCCGCCCGGCGCCGCCCTGCTGCGCGGCCTGACCATCCCCGGCCTCGCCAACGCCCACTCGCACGCCTTCCACCGCGCGCTGCGCGGCACCGTCCAGGTCGGCTCGGGCACCTTCTGGACCTGGCGCGAGGTGATGTACGGCGTCGCCGACCGGCTCACCCCGGACAGCTACTTCGCCCTCGCCCGCGCCGTCTACGCCGAGATGGCGCTGGCCGGCATCAGCTGCGTCGGCGAGTTCCACTACCTCCACCACGCACCGGGCGGCACCCGCTACAGCGACCCCAACGCGATGGGCGAGGCGCTGATCGCGGCCGCGGCCGACGCCGGTATCCGCATCACCCTGCTCGACACCGCCTACCTCTCGGCCGGCTTCGGCACCCCGCCCAACCGGCACCAGTTGCGCTTCTCCGACGGCACCGCCGACCAATGGGCGCAGCGCGCCGACGCGCTCAAGGACGGCGGCGAGCACGCCCGTATCGGCGCCGCCATCCACTCCGTACGCGCCGTCCCCGCCGAGCAGTTGGGCACCGTCGCGGACTGGGCCCGCGAGCGGCAGGCCCCCCTGCACGTCCACCTCTCCGAGCAGACCGCCGAGAACGACGCCTGCCTGGAGGCCCACGGCCGCACCCCCACCCAGCTGCTGTCCGACCACGGCGCGCTGGGCCGCCGCACCACCGCCGTGCACGCCACCCACCTCACCGGCGAGGACATCGGGCTGCTCGGCGACTCCACCACCGGTGTGTGCATGTGCCCCACCACCGAACGCGATCTGGCCGACGGCATCGGCCCGGCCGTCCGGCTCCAGGGCCGCGGCAGCCCGCTGTCGCTCGGCAGCGACAGCCACGCCGTCATCGACCTGCTCGAAGAGGCCCGCGCCATGGAGCTCGACGAGCGGCTGCGCACCCGCACCCGCGGACACTGGACGGCCGCCGCCCTGCTGCGCGCCGCCACCGCCGACGGCCACGCCGCCCTGGGCTGGGACGACGCCGGCCGCATCGAGGCCGGCGCGCTCGCCGACCTCACCACGATCGCGCTGGACTCCGTACGCACCGCCGGACCACTGCCCCGGCTGGCCGCCGAGACGGCCGTATTCGCCGCCTCCGCGGCGGATGTGCGACACACCATCGTCGGCGGGCGGCAGATCGTCCGGGACGGTGTGCACACTCTTGTCCCCGACGTGCCCACAGCACTCGCAGAGTCCATCGCCGCCGTACGCGGCTGAAGGAGAACACCCCCGCGATGACGACGACCTCCGCGCCGACCACCGCCATCACCCACATCGCCCAGCTCGTCACCAACGACCCCTCCCTCGGCGAAGGCCCCCTCGGTCTGATCCAGGACGCGGCGGTCGTCATCGACGGCGACCGCATCGCCTGGGTCGGTACCTCCAGCAAAGCACCCGCCACCGACAACGCCGTCGACGCCGGCGGCCGGGCCGGCATCCCCGGCTTCGTGGACTCCCACTCGCACCTGGTCTTCGCCGGCGACCGCACCGCGGAGTTCAACGCCCGGATGTCCGGGCGCCCGTACTCCGCCGGCGGCATCCGCACGACCGTGGCGGCCACCCGCGCCGCCACCGACGAGGCACTGCACGCCAACGTCGCCCGCTACCTGGCCGAGGCGCTCCGCCAGGGCACCACCACCCAGGAGACCAAGTCCGGTTACGGCCTCACCGTCGAGGACGAGGCCCGCGCGCTGCGCATCGCCGCCGAACACACCGACGAGGTCACCTTCCTCGGCGCCCACATCGTCTCCCCGGACTACGCCGACGACCCGGCCGGCTACGTCGACCTCGTCACCGGCCCGATGCTGGACGCCTGCGCCCCGCACGCCCGCTGGATCGACGTCTTCTGCGAGAAGGGCGCCTTCGACGGCGACCAGGCCCGCGCCGTCCTGACCGCCGGTCAGGCCAGGGGCCTGGTGGCACGGGTGCACGCCAACCAGCTCGGCCACGGCCCCGGCGTCCAGCTCGCCGTCGAACTGGGCGCCGCCTCCGCCGACCACTGCACCCACCTGAGCGACGCCGACATCGACGCCTTGGCCCAGTCCGACACCGTCGCCACCCTGCTGCCGGGCGCCGAGTTCTCCACCCGCGCCCAGTGGCCCGACGCCCGCCCGCTGCTCGACGCCGGCGCCACCGTCGCGCTGTCCACCGACTGCAACCCCGGCTCGTCCTTCACCAGTTCGATGCCCTTCTGCATCGCGCTGGCCGTCCGCGACATGGGGATGACGCCCGACGAGGCGGTCTGGTCGGCCACCGCGGGCGGCGCCCGCGCCCTGCGCCGTACGGACGTCGGCCGGATCACCCCTGGTGCCCGCGCCGACCTCGCCCTCCTGGACGCCCCCTCGCACGTCCACCTCGCCTACCGCCCGGGCGTCCCGCTCGTATCGGCCGTGTGGCACAAGGGAGTTCTGGTCTGACGAGCCGTCCGGCGGGCCGTCGGAGAGCCGGCGCCCGGCACCCGGCGGCCCGGGCGAGGGTGAGGCGGCGTCAGACGGTAAGCGGTGCCGGACCGTAAGCGGTGCCGGACCGTGAAGCGGCGTCAGGCGCCCTCACTGGCCGAACAGCAAAGGAGGGCCCGCCCCCAGTAAGCCTCGGGGCAGGCCCTCTTCCGCGCGGGCGACTGCCGGCCGCGGTGGGCCGGCAGGGACCGCGGGTCGCTCACTCCTCGACCATCAGGCCCTTGCGGAGCCGCACGAGCGTGCGGGAGAGCAGACGGGAGACGTGCATCTGGGAGATGCCCAGCTCCTCGCCGATCTCGGACTGCGTCATATTGGCCACGAAGCGCAGCGAGAGGATCTTGCGGTCGCGCGGCGGCAGTTCGGCGATCAGCGGCTTGAGGGACTCGACGTACTCGATGCCCTCCAGGCCGTGGTCCTCGTAGCCGATGCGGTCCGCCAGGGCGCCTTCGCTGTCGTCCTCCTCGGGCTGGGCGTCCAGCGAGCTCGCGGTGTAGGCGTTGCTCGCGGCCATCCCCTCGACGACCTCGTCATTGGTGATGCCGAGGCGTTCGGCGAGTTCGTGCACCGTGGGGGCGCGGTCCAGCTTCTGCGCCAGTTCGTCGCCCGCCTTGGCCAGGTCCAGGCGCAGTTCCTGCAGACGCCTCGGTACGCGCACCGACCAGCTGGTGTCGCGGAAGAAGCGCTTGATCTCGCCGACGATGGTCGGCATCGCGAACGTCGGGAACTCGACGCCACGGCTGAGTTCGAACCGGTCTATCGCCTTGATCAGGCCGATCGTGCCGACCTGGACGATGTCCTCCATGGGCTCGCTGCGGGAGCGGAAGCGGGAGGCCGCGAACTTCACCAGGGCCAGGTTGAGCTCGACCAGGGTGTTGCGGACGTACGCGAATTCGTGAGTGCCTTCCTCAAGCGTTTCGAGTCGCTCGAAGAGGGTTTTGGACAGAGCCCTCGCGTCCACCGGGCCCACCTCGTCGAACGGCGGGATCTCGGGCAGACCGTCGATCTCAGGCATTCCCGCCAGGTCTGATTCGGCAGGTTGCGGCTGGGAAGGGATGTGCCCGGTCGGGTCGGACGGGGGTGTCGACGATGCGGGCTGCCGGTTGTCGTCGGTGCGCAATTCGTCGAGCCGGGGTGACATGGTCTCCTCCATCGTTCTCGGCATAGGCCGCCGATGCCTCTCCGTGATGCTGCGGTGTGCGGCGCCTCCAAAGCCGGCCGTTTCGAATGTGTCCTTACTACGCCTACCTGGGATTGCCTGAAGATGGCAAGTGCGTGTTGTCCGTATATTGGGCAATATGCGGATTGTTCGGCTACCAGCGGGCGTCAGGAAGGCGTAGGGTTCGACGAGCGCAGTCGTAGCAATCAGTCGTCGTCGAGACAGCAAAAGAGGTGCGCGCGCATGGACCGCGGGACGGTCGGCAGTGCGAGCCGGGGTCGGCTTCACGTCGAGATCCGCCATCACGGCGCCAGCGCGGTCGTGACGGTCGCGGGTGAGCTTGACCACCACACCGCCGAGCTGTTGCGTGAGTCACTCGAAGGCTGCGTGGACGACGGATATGCACGCCTGGTGGTGGATTGCTCACGCCTTGAGTTCATGGACTCCACCGGCCTGAACGTGCTGCTCGGTGCGCGCCTGAAAGCGGAGGCCGAAGGGGGCGGGGTCCACTTGGTGGAGATGCAGCCCGTGGTTGCCCGGGTATTCGAGATCACCGGCGCGGAGGCGGTTTTCACGGTGCACGACTCCCTCGATGCGGCCCTGGCCGACTGACGTGACATGCGGCGCCCGGAATGATGCGTTCCGGGCGCGTAGTACGTGTCACAACTTCCGTACCCAACAAGTGGGTGTTCTCACGGTCCGGTCGGGCAGGAGACATCTGAATCCGTTGCATCCAGTCAGCTATCTGTTCTCCGTGAATAGGCGAATCGGTGAGGTGAAGCGCTGATGAGCACCACCCGGCCGTACCCACCGGGCGATCTCGGCCCGGAGCCGGGCGGCGCCGGTGCCTCCGCCGCCGTTCCCTCGGCCGCGCCGGCGGGCCAGATCCGCCGGCTGCGCCTGGCGGGTACCCGAGGCGCCGTGGCACGAGGCCGTGACTTCGCCCGGCAGGCCCTGCACGACTGGGGCTGGCTGCCGGCCGCCAACGCCGATCAGCGCGCCGCCGCCGAGGATGTGCTGCTGGTCGTCTCGGAGCTGGTCACCAACGCCTGCCTGCACGCCGAAGGGCCCGAGGAGCTGCGGCTGCGCTGCACCGCCAAGGTGCTGCGTCTGGAGGTCAGCGACCTCGGTGCGGGGTCGCCGGCGCCGCGCAGCCCGCACCGTCCGGGCCGCCCCGGTGGCCACGGCATGTTCATCGTGCAGCGGCTGTGCCTGGACTGGGGCGTGGTGCGCAACGCCGACGGCGCCGGCAAGACCGTCTGGGCGGAGCTCGCCGCGCCGTCCTGACGGGCGGGCGGAACGGGCGGAGAGAGCCGAGGGGGGGCCTGCGGCCCCCCGCTGCGTCGTCTGTGCCCCCCTGGTGCCCGCTGTGGAGCGGGAGCGCCCGCGGCCGTCGCCGCCGCGGCCGGATTTCCCCGCCGCCCCCTGGCCGTACGGATCGGGGCTGTGCATTGCCTTCCCTCGACAAGGTCCCCGGCGTACCTTGAGCGGCCAATCTGATGTGCCGTCAGAACGTCCGGCGGTGCGCCCACCGGGAGAAGGGGAACGGAAGGTGACCCGCTTCTACGAACAGCACGGCAGGTGTCCGCGCCGGGCGGCCGGCCTCGCCGCCGCGATGGCGGTGGCGGCGGGGTCCGCGGTGATGCTCACCGCGCCGGCCGCCCACGCCGAGGTCGTCGACGTCGACTACCAGTGCAGGACGCCGATCGGGAACAAGGGCGCGGTCTCGCCCATCGACATCAAGAGCACCCCCAGCGGTGGTGCGTACAAGCTGGTGATGTCCTTCGAGAAGGGTGTCTCCTCCAGCCCCGTGGAGCTGGGCAAGGGTGCGATGAAGCCGAGCGCGCTGATCAAGCTGGGCGGCGCGGAGAGCGGTACGGTGCCGGTCGCCGGGCCCCCGAACGACCAGCCGATACCGGCCAACACCCCCATCAAGATCAGTGACTTGAGCGGTACGTACACGCCCAAGGGCAGCGGCAAGGTCACCTTCACGGCCGCCACGCTCACCATCAAGGCGCTGGGCACGACCACCACCTGCACCCCCAGCAACAACCCGAAGCCCTCGCTGAGCCTCGACGTGAAGGGGTCCGGCGGCTCGGGCGGCAGCGGCGGCGCGACCGCCGGCGGCTCCTCCGGCGGGCAGCTTCCGCAGACCGGGCCCGCGGACTCCGCGATCGCGCTGGGCACCCTCGGCGGCACGGTGCTGCTGGCCGGCGCGGCCGGTGCGCTCTGGCTGACCCGCCGTCGGCAGCGGGCCTGACGCTCCGGTAGTCCCGCCCTCCGCGTACGAGCACCAGGAGCCGCCGATGCCGTTCCGTCCGCGCACCGCGGTCAGCGGGGTGATCCTCGCGGCCGCCGCCGTGCTGCTGTGCCCCGCCGCGGCCGGGGCGCAGCCGTCCGCCGCGCCCGGTGACCCGCGCTGGTCCGCGGCGCCCGCGCCCGGTGACGGCGCCGAGCCGAGCGCACAGGACCGCCCGTACTTCTATCTGGAGGGCGCGCCGGGCACCGTCATGAACGACCGGCTCGCCCTCAGCAACCCCACCGGCCACGCCGTCGCCGTACGGCTCCGCGGCTCCGGATCCGGCTCCGGAGCGTGGCTCGCGCTCGCCGCGCGCGAGGTGAAGCTCCCCGCGCACACCCGCGCGGGCGTCCCGTTCTCGGCGACCGTGCCGCGCGACGCGCTCCCAGGTGACCTGGCCGGCACGATCGTCGCGACCGGCCGGGGCACCGGCGGGCACGGCGGACGGGTCACCGTACCTGTGCATCTGCGGGTGACCGGACCGGAACTGTCGGCGCTGACCGTCGAGAACGTGGCGGTGCGGGGCCGGGGGAGCGCGGCCGTCATCCGGTACACGCTGGTCAATCGCGGCAACACGTCGCTCACCCCGCGACTGGCGGTGCGCGCCGACGGGCTGTCCGGACCGGTGCTGCGGCGCGCCGCCCGCACCCTGCCGCTCACCCTGAAGCCCGGTCGGAGCGTCGATCTGACGGAGGAATGGCCCGATCCGCCCGCCCTGGACGCGATGGACGTACGGCTCGCGGTGACGGCCGAGGGCGGTGCGCACGGGTCCGCCACGGCTTCGTACACGGCCTTCCCGTGGGGTGCCGGCGCCGGTGCGGCGCTCGTCGTGGCGGCGGGGGCGGGCGGCGCGGTGGCGGTCCGTTGGCGCCGCACCCAGGGCCCGGACCGGCCGCCGGGCGAGCGGGACACCGCCGGCGGCGAGCCGTCGTCCGGCGGTGAAGCGGCCGACGCGGCAGGTCAGTTGACGCACACGGGATCAGGAGCGCGATCGTGAACGGGGAGCAGGGCAGGGCGACGGCCGGCGCGGCAGCCGGCGCCGGGACGCAGCGGAGGGCGGGCAAGGGCCGGTGGCCCCGGAGGCCGAGGAGAACGGCGGTTGCACTGGCCCTGTGCGCGGCCCTGGCACTGGCGGTGTGGCCGGACACCGCGGCCGGCGCGCGCGCCCGGGCCGACGGCGAGCCCACCGTCCGGCTCTCCGAGAAGGAGGCCGGCAAGGGCGGCGCCCTCACCGTGACCGGCCGCGGCTGGCGGCCCAAGGTGCTGCTCACGCTGCTGATCTGCGGACAGAACATGATCGGCGGCACCAACTCCTGCGCCAACGGGGACGGACGGGCCGTCAGAACGGACGCACGCGGCGCCTTCCGCAAGAGCCTCCCGGTCGCCGAGCCGCCCAAGCCCTGCCCCTGTGTGGTGCATGTGGCGACGGTGACGGGTGCGGCGGCCGCCGCGGACGCCGCGTTCAAAGTGGCGGGCCACCCCGTCGCACCGCTGCCCGAGGAGCGCGCCGGCGGCCGCCTGGCGGTGCTCGCCCAGCCGCGACTGTCGGGCAGCAGCGGCCTGCTGACCTGGTTCGGCGCCCCGCCGCAGCGCGAGTTGACCGTCACGGTCGGCAACCTCGGCTCGGCCCCGGCCAAGGACCCGGTCTTCGAAGTCGGCACCTCGCACGGCGTCTTCGCCCCCCAGTGGGAGGAGCAGCAGTGGCGGGGGACCGTCCCCGCCGGGAAGAAGGCCGAGGTCACGCTGCCGGTCGAGCTGGCGGCCGGCGCGCACGGGGACTACCTGGTCTCGCTCAAGTACGGCGGCAAGGTCCTGGTCGAGCAGCCCTGGGGGGTCGGCAGGCCCTGGGGCGTGACGCTCTTCTGGGTGCTGCTGTGCGTCGTGGTCCCGACGGCGGTGTTCCGCGTCGGGATGGCGATCGTGGACCGGGTACGCCCGCGCCGTACGGCCCGCGGCACCGGTCGCCGCCGGGCGCGCACCACGCCCGGCCGCAGGGCCCGCACCACCGGCAGAAGCGCTGCCGCGGAGGACGGCGACGGCGCCGCCCTGCCGTGGTTCACCCCGGACACCGCACCGTCCACCACCACATCAACCGAACGACCGACGTCGAAAGGTTCTGCGTGATGAGGCAACGGAGGAGAGCCGCGGTGGCCTCGGCGGCCGCGCTGGTGCTCGCGGGTGCGGGTGTCATGGCCGCGGCCGGTACCGCCCAGGCGGCGGAGGTGTCGTACAAGACGGAGTGTCTGCCGCCGCCGATATCGGGGATGCCGCCGATCCAGGGCACCACGAAGGTGGCCGTCAGCGCACCGGCGACCGCGAAGGTCGGCGACGAGATCGAGGTGGTCTGGAAGACCGTCGAGGCCGCGTCGAAGAACCCCGACATCCTCGACCTGGGGGAGAACACCGTCCAGCCCACCGGCACGATCACGGTGGCCGGGGCGCAGACCGGCGAGCTGCCGATGCAGGGGCCGCGGGAGAATCCGCCGATCCCCAAGGGCGGCGCGATGAAGCTGTCCGACATGACGGGCAAGCTGAAGCTGACGAAGCCCGGTGAGATCACCCTCACGCCCGGCTTCTACAACATCAACGTCAACAAGCCGATCTCCACGGACACCAAGTGCTCGGCCAAGGAGGCGGTGAAGCCCGCGGTCACGGTGAAGGTGACCGACGGCGGAGGCGACTCCGGGGGCACGTCCTCCGGCGGCACCACCGGCGGCACCACGAGCGGCGGCACCGACGGCGGCACCACGAGCGGCGGCACCACCGGGGGCGGCGACGACGGCGGCACCAGCGCCGGCACCTCGGGCGGTACGGCCGGCTCCGGCGGCTCGACCGGCGGTTCGACCGGCGGCTCCGGCGGCGACCCCGACGGCACCGCGTACAAGGGCACGGAGGTGAAGGTCCCCTACGCCTGCAAGACGCCCATCGGGGACAAGAAGGCGACCTCGCCGGTGCAGATCAACGCCGTGAAGAAGGGCGGCGCCTACGACCTGACGGTGCAGTTCAAGAAGTCCGTCATGGACAGCCCGGCCGACATCCCCAAGGACTCGGTCAAGCCGTCGATGGACGTCAAGGTGGGCGGCGCGGACAAGGGCTCGGTGAAGGTCGAGGGCCCGACGAACCCCGAGCCCATCAAGTCCGGCGACCCGATCGAGGTCCCCGACCTGAAGGGCACCTACAAGCCGGGTGCCACCGGCAAGGCCACGCTCACCCCGGGCGTGCTCACCGTCAACGCCCTGGGCACGACCACGACCTGCACCCCGGAGAAGGACCCGGGCGTCTCGCTCACGCTGGACACCGCGGCGCAGCCGGGCGGCACCTCCGGCGGTTCGTCGGGCGGCGCGGCGGGATCCGGCGGCGCGGCGGGACCGGCCAGCGTCTCGGGCGGAAGCGGCGGCGGCCTCGCCGAGACCGGAGCGGGCGACCACGGCGCGCTGACCGCGCTCGGCCTGGTCGCCGGCACGGTCGTCCTGCTCGGCGCGGCGGTCTTCACCTTCACCCCGTGGCGGCGGCTCGGCCGGTAGAACACCGGAAGGGCCCGGTACGCAGCGGCGTACCGGGCCCTTTTGTGGTCGCGGGTCGCGTCAGCGGACGTCGCCCATGAGCGCAACGATCTTCTTGCGGCTCAGGTAGATCGCCAGACCGGCCAGCACCGCCATGGCGGCCTCGACGGCCAGCACCGGGATACCGCTCAGGTCCGCGCCACCGGTGGACAGCAGGGTGACGATGCAGTCGCCCGCGGTGACGGCCAGGAACCACACGCCCAGCATCTGGCTCGCGTACTTCTGCGGCGCCATCTTGGTGGTCACCGACAGGCCGACCGGGGACAGGCACAGCTC
This sequence comes from Streptomyces sp. NPDC043738, assembly GCF_056436545.1. Classification (NCBI taxonomy): domain Bacteria; kingdom Bacillati; phylum Actinomycetota; class Actinomycetes; order Kitasatosporales; family Streptomycetaceae; genus Streptomyces; species Streptomyces sp. NPDC043738. The sequence continues at coordinate 78,973 of NZ_JBWKCJ010000032.1, forward strand.
GCCGATGGTCTGGATCATGTAGATGGAGAGCAGCCACATCGGGCTGACCTTCGAACCGTCCGAGGCCATCATCATCGGGACGATGAAAACGGCGAACGAGGCGCCGATGAAGACCATCGCCATCGAGAACTTCACCGTGGTGCTCGGCTCGCGGTCGCGGCGCGCCAGCCGCAGCCACAGCCAGGCGAACACCGGGGCGAGAGCCATGACCCACAGCGGGTTCACGGACTGGAACCACGAGGAGGGGAAGCTCAGCCCGAAGACCTCGCCGTTCGTCTTCTTCTCCGCGAAGACGGACATCGTCGAGCCCGCCTGGTCGAAGATCATCCAGAACACCGCGGCGGCCACGAAGAACCAGATGTAGCCGCTGACCTTGGTCTGCTCGGTGTCGGTCAGCTCCTTGTCGCGCTTGATGCGCGCCAGGACCGTGATCGGGATGACCAGGCCGAGCAGGGCGAGCGGGACGAGCGCCCAGTTCAGGGTGAAGTGACCGGTGAAGCCGACCACGCCGTAGAAGACCGCGGCGACGGCGGTCCAGATCAGGCCCTTGCGCACCCATGCGGTGCGCTCCTCCGCCTGAAGCGGGGTCGGCACGACGCTGGACTGCGGGCTGAATTGGCGGGTGCCGAGCAGGAAACACACCAGGCCCAGGGCCATGCCGAGCGCCGCCAGCGCGAAGCCCATGTGCCAGTTGACGCTCTGGCCGACCGTGCCGATGGCCAGCGGCGCCGCGAAGGCACCGATGTTGATGCCCATGTAGAAGACGGTGAAGCCGCCGTCCCGGCGCGGGTCCTGGGGGCCGTCGTAGAGGTGGCCGACCATCGTCGAGATGTTGGCCTTCAACAGACCGGAGCCCACCGCGACCAGCGCCAGACCGACGAAGAACATCGCCTGGCCCGGTACCGCCAGCGCCAGGTGGCCGGTCATGATCACGCCGGCCGCGACCGCGACGGTCTTGCGCGGGCCCCAGATGCGGTCGCCGATCCAGCCGCCGGGCAGGGCCAGCAGGTAGACCATCGCCACATAGATGGAGTAGATGGCCGAGGCGGTGACCGCGTTCATGGCCAGACCGCCGCCCTGGGCGCCCTTTTCGGCGTCCGGGCCGCCGGAGATCAGATAGACCACGAGCAGGGCGCGCATGCCGTAATAGCTGAAGCGCTCCCACATCTCGGTCATGAAGAGAGGGGCCAGTCCGCGGGGGTGGCCGAGGAAGGTCTTGCCGCCGTCCACAGGGGTGCCCTGCTTGGCGTTGTCCTTCGTCAGGCTTGACGCCATGGAAGTTTCCTTGTTCTGCTCGGGACGCGTTCGAGAGTCCCGATACGCGCCCTTGTGGGGGTGACCGGCACCGGTGCAGACATGTCCACCCCACGTCCGGGGGTTCGGCACCACGCGAGGCGGGTGCCGGCAGGACGGTCGTGCACCGGGATCCACGCCCCCCGTGCTGCTGCGCGGCGGACCCGGTCGTCAGGTCATTCACTGTGTTCAGGACTGGTCGTGCCAGCCTGCACACAACAGGGACCGCCGACTCCGGTTAAGAGCCACGGTCCCGGCGTTGTGCGACGGACGTCCGGCCACCATACGTCTCGTTAACGCGCGTTTGGGCGCCGTGAGACAACGCTCACATTCGAGTCGGGAACCCTCCGGCGCCGCCCCTTCGAAGGGTTCGCAGCTCACGGCCGTGATGGCCGCGGAAACGGTCCGCCACGGGTCATCCCCGCTGGTCCGCCCCTCGGGCGCGATACATCGGACTACCATCGGGCCATGACCCGTGTACTGCTCGCCGAGGATGACGCGTCCATCTCGGAGCCGCTCGCCCGCGCTCTGCGCCGCGAGGGTTACGAAGTCGAGGTGCGCGAGGACGGCCCGACGGCGCTCGACGCCGGTCTCCAGGGCAATATCGATCTCGTCGTCCTGGACCTGGGGCTGCCCGGCATGGACGGCCTGGAGGTCGCCCGCCGGCTGCGCAACGAAGGCCATTCGTTCCCCATCCTGGTGCTGACGGCTCGGGCCGACGAGGTGGACACCGTCGTCGGCCTGGACGCCGGAGCCGACGACTACGTCACCAAGCCCTTCCGGCTCGCCGAACTCCTCGCCCGCGTCCGGGCCCTGCTGCGCCGCGGCTCCACCGCCGAGCCCCAGCAGCCGCCCGCCACCCACGGCGTACGGATCGACGTCGAGTCGCACCGCGCCTGGATGGGCGAGGAGGAACTCCAGCTCACGGCAAAGGAGTTCGACCTGCTGCGGGTCCTGGTGCGCGACGCCGGCCGGGTCGTCACCCGCGACCAGCTGATGCGCGAGGTCTGGGACACCACGTGGTGGTCGTCCACCAAGACGCTGGACATGCACATCTCCTGGCTGCGCAAGAAGCTCGGGGACGACGCCGCCAACCCCCGCTACATCGCCACCGTCCGTGGCGTCGGCTTCCGCTTCGAAAAGAGCTAGGGGCCCGTGCGCCGTCGCCTGATCAACTCCACGCTCGCCGTGGTGCTCGTCGTGATCGCCGTCTTCGGTGTCTCGCTCGTGATCGTCGAGACCCGCACGATCCAGTCCGGTGCGCAGGAGAGCGTGGCGTCCGAGGCGGTCCGGCTCGTCGGGATCGTGGAGAGCCGGCTGGGCAGCGGCGAGAAGATCACCCCGGACGTGCTCTCCGAACAGATCACCGCCAAGCGGTACGCCGAGATCAAGGTGCCCGGCAAGGCGCCGATCGAGATCGGAGAGCGGCCCTCGGGCGATGTCATCGAGTCGACGGTGCGCGGGGACCGCGGTGAGTCCGTCACGGTCGAGGAGTCGCGTTCCACGATCAGCTCGGAGATCGGCCGGACGCTGCTGGTCATCCTCGCCGTGGCGGTGCTGGCGATCCTCGCGGCCGTCGTGCTCGCCGTCCGCCAGGGCCGCCGGCTGACCGCGCCGCTGACCGACCTCGCCGAGACCGCCGAGCGGCTCGGTTCGGGCGACCCGCGCCCCCGCCACCGCCGCTACGGCGTCCAGGAGCTGGACCGGGTCGCCGATGTGCTGGACGCCAGCGCCGAACGGATCGCCCGGATGCTGACCGCCGAACGGCGGCTGGCCGCGGACGCCTCCCATCAGCTGCGTACGCCGCTGACCGCGCTGTCCATGCGGCTGGAGGAGATCACCGTCACCGACGACCCGGAGACCGTGAAGGAAGAGGCCACCATCGCGCTGGCCCAGGTGGAGCGGCTGACCGACGTCGTCCAGCGGCTGCTGACCAATTCGCGCGATCCGCGCAGCGGCTCCGCGGTCGCCTTCGACCTCGACGAGGTGGTCAAGCAGCAGATCGAGGAGTGGCGACCGGCCTACCGCAGCGCCGGGCGGGCCATCGTCCGCTCCGGCAAGAAGGGGCTGCGGGCCGTCGGCACACCGGGCGCGGTCGCCCAGGTGCTGGCCACTTTGATCGAGAACTCGCTGATGCACGGCGACGGGACGGTCGCGCTGCGCACCCGCGTCACCGGCAACCAGGCGGTCGTCGAGGTCACCGACGCCGGACCGGGCGTTCCGCCGGACCTCGGCTCGCGGGTCTTCGAGCGGACCGTCTCCGGACGCAACTCCACGGGGCTCGGACTGGCCGTCGCCCGGGACCTCGCGGAGGCGGACGGCGGGCGGCTGGAACTGCTCCAGCAGCATCCACCGGTCTTCGCGCTCTTCCTGGCCCGCGAGGCGGAGGCCGCCGACGTGTGAGCGGCCCGCGGTGCCCGGCTACTTCCGGGAGCCGCTGCGCGGGTGCGACGGGCGGTGGGAGCCGTCGTCGAGGAAGGACTCGGCGGTCTCTATCGCCTCCCGCGCGGGCAGCGTGCGGAAGACCCAGGTGCGGTAGGACCAGAAGCGGAAGAGCGTGGCGAGGCCGATGCCGAGGAACTTGAAGACGTTGCTCTGCAGCCGGCTGTCCCAGCCGAACCCGTAGGTCGCGATGTAGAGCAGGCCGTTCTCGATGACCAGGCCGACCGCGCTGAACAGCAGGAAGAGCGTCAGTTCCTTCGTGCGGCCCCGCTTGTCGCGGTCGCGGTAGGTGAAGTAGCGGTAGCCGAGGTAGTTGGTGCCGGTCGCCACGACCGTCGCGATGATGCTGGCCCGGACGACGGGCACGTCGGTCAGCTGCCGTACGAGGTTGAACACCGCGAAGTTGACCACGACGCCCGCGCCGCCGACCGCGCCGAACTTCACCAGCTCGCGAGTGAGCGCCTCCAGCCGCGACCGCAGCGCGCTCCGTTCACTCATGGTGGTCGTTCAGCTCCCCGTTGTGGGCGGTGTCCGCGGCCGTCAACCCTGGTCCGCCCCCTCATGCTAACCACGGCTCGAACGGCGGTGCCCCACTCCCGGCCATTGTGTGCGGATGCCGGGCGCGTGCGGTCAGCCGACGGTGACACGGAAGTTGAGGGTGCGGGCGCCCGGCTCCTCGGCGCCGGTGGCGCAGCTGCGGCAGCGCAGCAGCCGTAAGTCCGTACGGCCCGCACGGACCGCCTCGAAGTCGAGGTAGCGGGCGGGGCCGGTGCCGGACGGCGCGGCGCCGTCGGGGGCCTCGCGGGCGCCGGCCGTTTCGAGGACGCCGGGGTCGGGGCGGGGCGGGGCGATGATCCAGTGGTAGCGGCCGGCCGGGTCGTCCTCGACCCGCACGCTGAAGCGGTCGCCGGCCCGGACCGCGATCTCCGTGTCGTCCGCGTCGAAGACCTTCGGCGCGGACAGCTGACTGATCACCGAGTGCACGGCGACCACCAGCGCGGCGATCGCGACGCCGATCACCAGCGCCCGGGCGCCCCTCGATATGCCACTGCTCTCCATCCGGCCTCCCCTTGGCCGGGCCGCAGCCCGGCACCGGTCGCACACCCGTGCCCGAGACTAATGGCCGGTGTCGATGCCCCACCGGCGATCTTCGAACGCGCGAACTCGGAGGATCATCCAAGCCGGGGTCGGGGTCGCGTCGCGGGGCGGATACCCTGGGGGGCGTGACGTTCCCGGTAGTCGGCATGGTCGGCGGCGGTCAGCTCGCCCGTATGACCCACGAGGCGGGTATCCCCCTCGGCATCAAGTTCAAGCTTCTCAGCGACACTCCGCAGGATTCGGCGGCCCAGGTGGTCAGCGATGTCGTCATCGGCGACTACCGCGATCTGGACACGCTGCGCTCCTTCGCGCGCGGCTGCGATGTGATCACTTTCGATCACGAGCACGTCCCCACCGAGCATTTGCGGGCCCTGGAGGCCGACGGCATCCCCGTCCGGCCCGGTCCCGACGCGCTGGTGCACGCCCAGGACAAGGGGGTGATGCGCGCCAAGCTGGACGCGATCGGCGTCCCCTGCCCACGCCATCGCATCGTCTCCGACCCCGCGGACGTGGAGCGCTTCGCGGCGGAGGGCGACGGCTTCCCGGTGGTCCTCAAGACCGTCCGCGGCGGCTATGACGGCAAGGGAGTCTGGGTCGTACGATCCTCCAAGGAGGCCGAGGAGCCCTTCCGCGCCGGGGTGCCCGTCCTTGCGGAGGAAAAGGTGGAATTCGTCCGCGAACTGGCCGCCAACATCGTCCGCTCACCGCACGGTCAGGCCGTCGCCTACCCGGTCGTGGAGTCCATCCAGGTCGACGGCGTCTGCGACACCGTGATCGCACCGGCGCCCGACCTCGACTCCGAGCTGGCCGGCCAGGCCCAGGAGCTGGCGCTGCGGATCGGCAAGGAGCTGGGCGTCGTCGGTCACCTGGCCGTCGAGCTCTTCGAGACCGCCGACGGCCGCATCCTCGTCAACGAGCTGGCCATGCGCCCGCACAACTCCGGCCACTGGACCCAGGACGGCGCGATCACCTCGCAGTTCGCCAACCACGTCCGTGCCGTGCTCGACCTCCCGCTCGGCGATCCGCGCCCGCGCGCCCGCTGGACGGTCATGGCCAACGTCCTCGGCGGCGACTACCCCGACATGTACTACGCGTACCTGCACTGCATGGCACGGGACCCGCGGCTGAAGATCCACATGTACGGCAAGGACGTGAAGCCCGGCCGTAAGGTCGGACACGTCAACACCTACGGCGACGACCTGGCGGATGTGCGCGAGCGCGCCGCACACGCCGCCGGCTATCTGCGAGGAACGATCACCGAATGACTTCAGCCCGCCCGTCGTCCGACCACCGCCCCTCGACGAGCTCCCCCACACTCCGTGCGGGGGGACCCCCAGCGCGCCCCTCTGATCTCCCCGTGATCGGCATCGTCATGGGCTCCGACTCCGACTGGCCCGTCATGGAGGCCGCCGCCCAGGCTCTCGCCGAGTTCGAGATCCCCTACGAGGTCGATGTCGTCTCGGCCCACCGCATGCCGCGCGAGATGATCGCGTACGGCGAGGACGCCGCCGACCGCGGCCTGAAGGCGATCATCGCCGGCGCCGGGGGAGCCGCCCACCTCCCCGGGATGCTCGCCTCGGTCACCCCGCTGCCGGTCATCGGCGTCCCCGTCCCGCTGAAGTACCTCGACGGGATGGACTCGCTCCTGTCCATCGTGCAGATGCCGGCCGGTGTGCCGGTCGCCACGGTCTCGGTCGCCGGCGCCCGCAACGCCGGACTCCTCGCCGCCCGGATCCTCGCCGCCCACGACCCCGAACTCCTCGCCCGGATGCGCGACTTCCAGCAGGAGCTGAACGAGCAGGCGACCGAGAAGGGCAAGCGGCTGCGCAACAAGGTCGCCACCCCCCACGGCTTCGGCTTCGGCGGCACCAAGTGAGCTCCTCCCTGGAGGAGGCGCGGGCCCTGCTCGCCCGCTGGCCCGTCGTCGACGGCCACAACGACCTGCCCTGGGCGCTGCGCGAACAGGTCGGCTACGACCTCGACCGGCGCGACATCGCCGCCGACCAGTCCGCGCATCTGCACACCGACCTGCCGCGGCTGCGGGCCGGCGGCGTCGGCGCGCAGTTCTGGTCGGTGTACGTACGCGCCGACTACGCGGGCGACAAGGCGGTCAGCGCCACCCTCGAACAGATCGACGCCGTACGGCAGTTGACCGAACGCTACCCGGACGAGCTGCGTCTGGCGTACACCGCCGACGAGATGGAGGCGGCCCGCGCCGAGGGCCGCATCGCCTCCCTCATGGGCGCCGAGGGCGGTCACTCCATCAACAACTCGCTGGCCACGCTGCGGGCGCTGTACCGACTCGGCGTGCGCTACATGACGCTCACCCACAACAGCACCATCGACTGGGCGGACTCCGCCACCGACGAGCCGCGCCACCAGGGCCTGAGCGCCTTCGGCGAGGAGGTCGTCCGTGAGATGAACCGCTGCGGGATGCTGGTCGACCTCTCGCACGTCTCGGCCGACACCATGCGCGACGCGCTGCGGGTCAGCGCCGCGCCGGTGATCTTCTCGCACTCCTCCGCCCGCGCCGTCTGCGACCATCCGCGCAACATCCCCGACGACGTGCTCGCCCAGCTGCCCGCCAACGGCGGCGTCGCGATGGCCACCTTCGTCCCGAAGTTCGTGCTGCCCGAAGCCGTCGAGTGGACGCTGCGCGCCGACGAGAACATGCGCGCCCACGGTCTGCACCACCTCGACACCACCGAGGCGGGCATGACGGTCCAGCGGGCCTTCGAGGCCGCCAACCCGCGCCCGAGGGCCACCGCGGCCACCGTCGCCGATCACCTCGACCACATGCGCGAGGTCGCCGGCGTCGACCACATCGGCATCGGCGGCGACTTCGACGGCACCGCCTTCACCCCGGACGGCCTGGCCGACGTGGCGGGCTATCCGAACCTGGTCGCCGAACTACTGGACCGCAACTGGTCCCAGGCCGACCTGGCCAAGCTGACCTGGCAGAACGCGGTGCGGGTGCTGCGGGCGGCGGAGGACGTGGCCCGGCGGTAGCTGCGCTGGGCTTGCTTCCCACGTTGTCGGCTGCGGCGCCGTGCTGGTTTCTCGCCGTTACGCCTGCGGCGGGCGGTTGTTTGTCGGGTGCGGTGACAGCCCTACGGACTTCGTCCTACGGTCTGTCCCCTCCCGTGGGTGGGTGGGAAGAGCGATCGGTGGGGCGGGCCCCGTCCGTCGGCTTCCTGCACACGAACGCTGACGTTCAGGCCCACCGGTCTCCTTTCCCCCCACACACGGGAGGGGGCGGACCGCAGGACGGAGTCCGGAGGGGCGCACCCGCTGCCGAAAACGCCCCGCGCAGCGGCACCCAGCCCGCCGCAGGCGCAACGGTGCGAAAGCCAGACAAGTCGGCCACGGCAAAGCGCAGCGGACGGGCCCGCCGCAGGCGCAACGGCGAAAAACCACCACGGCGGGACAGCCGACAACGTGGGATTACGCCCGCGGGCGCCCCAGCGCCCGATACGTCCAGCCCGCCTTGCGCCAAAGCTGGGCGTCCAGCGCGTTGCGGCCGTCCAGGATGCGGCGCTCGGCGACCACCTCGGCCAGGGCGGCCGGGTCCAGTTCGCGGAACTCCCGCCACTCCGTGAGGTGGAGCACGGCGTCGGCGCCCCGTACGGCGTCCAGGGCGGTGTCGGCGTACGCGAGCGTCGGGAAGACGCGCCTGGCGTTCTCCATGCCCTTCGGGTCGTAGACGGTGACCTGGCCGCCCTGGAGGTGGATCTGGCCGGCGACGTTGAGCGCGGGGGAGTCGCGTACGTCGTCCGAGTCCGGCTTGAAGGTGGCGCCGAGGACGGCGACCCGCTTGCCGAGGAAGCCGCCGCCGACGGCGTCGCGGGTCAGCTCGACCATGTGGCCGCGGCGCCGCATGTTGATCGAGTCGATCTCGCGCAGGAAGGTCAGCGCCTGGTCGGCGCCGAGCTCGCCGGCGCGCGCCATGAAGGCCCGCAGGTCCTTGGGCAGGCAGCCGCCGCCGAAGCCGATGCCGGCGCGCAGGAACTTGTTCCCGATCCGCTCGTCGTGCCCGATCGCCTCGGCCAGCTTCACCACGTCGCCGTCGGCCGCCTCGCACACCTCGGCCATGGCGTTGATGAAGGAGATCTTCGTGGCCAGGAAGGAGTTGGCGGAGGTCTTGACCAGCTCGGCCGTCGGGTAGTCCATGACGATGAACGGCGAGCCCTCGGCGATCGGCGTGGCGTACACCTCGCGCAGCAGCTCCTCGGCCCGCTCGCCGGCGACCCCGGCCACGATCCGGTCCGGGTGCAGGGTGTCGTCGACGGCGAAGCCCTCGCGCAGGAACTCGGGGTTCCAGGCCAGCTCGGCCGCCACGCCGGCCGGGGCGTTCTCCGCCAGCCGCTTCGCGAGCCGGGCCGCGCTGCCCACCGGGACCGTGGACTTGCCGACCACCAGCGCCGGGCGGGTCAGATGCGGCGCCAGCGCGTCGAAGGCGCTCTCCACGTAACTCATGTCGCAGGCGTACTCACCGTGCTTCTGCGGGGTGTTCACGCAGACGAAGTGCACATCGCCGAACGCCCCGACCTCCTCGTAGGAGGTGGTGAAGCGCAGCCGGCCGCTGGACCCCTCGATCCCGGCGACATGGCGGCGCAGCAGCTCCTCCAGGCCCGGCTCGTACATCGGGACCTCGCCGCGCTGCAGCATCTCGATCTTCTCGGGGACCACATCGAGCCCCAGCACCTCGAAGCCGAGCTCGGCCATGGCCGCGGCGTGGGTGGCGCCAAGGTAGCCGGTGCCGATCACGGTGATCTTGAGGGCCATGGATGCTCCAGACGCATACTGAGGAAAACGGCGCTGACCGAGCATAGTCGCGCCTGGAACGGTCGACTCCAGCCCGCGCGGGAGCAGGTCTGTAACTGTCGGCAACCTCACGTATCCGCAGGCCGGGGTAGGCGCCTAGAATCCGGAGAGGTAAAGGGTTACTTAACGGTAGTTAGCACTGCCGGGAGCTCACAGGGGAGTGAGAGTTAGTGGCGGGATCCGCTGATTTCGATCTGTACCGACCGTCGGAGGAGCACGACATGCTCCGTGAGTCGGTGCGCTCGCTCGCCGAGGCGAAGATCGCGCCGTTCGCCGCCGCGGTGGACGAGGAGGCCCGCTTCCCGCAGGAGGCGCTCGACGCGCTGGTCGCCAACGACCTGCACGCCGTCCACGTGCCGGAGGCCTACGGCGGCGCCGGCGCCGACGCGCTGGCCACCGTCATCGTGATCGAGGAGGTGGCGCGGGTGTGCGCCTCGTCCTCGTTGATCCCGGCGGTCAACAAGCTCGGCTCGCTGCCGGTGATCCTCTCCGGCTCCGAGGAGCTGAAGAAGAAGTACCTGGGGCCGCTCGCCAAGGGCGACGCGATGTTCTCGTACTGCCTGAGCGAGCCGGACGCCGGCTCCGACGCGGCCGGCATGAAGACCAAGGCCGTACGCGACGGCGACTACTGGGTGCTGAACGGCGTCAAGCGCTGGATCACCAACGCCGGCGTCAGCGAGTACTACACGGTGATGGCCGTGACCGACCCCGAGCAGCGCTCCAAGGGCATCAGCGCGTTCGTGGTGGAGAAGGGCGACGAGGGCGTCTCCTTCGGCGCCCCGGAGAAGAAGCTCGGCATCAAGGGCTCCCCGACCCGCGAGGTCTACCTGGACAACGTCCGGATCCCCGCCGACCGCATGATCGGCGCGGAGGGCACCGGCTTCGCGACGGCCATGAAGACCCTGGACCACACCCGCATCACGATCGCGGCCCAGGCGCTCGGCATCGCCCAGGGCGCCCTGGACTACGCCAAGGGCTACGTCCAGGAGCGCAAGCAGTTCGGCAAGCCGATCGGCGACTTCCAGGGCATCCAGTTCATGCTCGCCGACATGGCCATGAAGCTGGAGGCGGCCCGTCAGCTCACCTACGCCGCGGCGGCCCGCTCCGAGCGGATATCGGCCGGCGGCAAGGGCGAGGACCTGACCTTCTTCGGCGCCGCGGCCAAGTGCTACGCCTCCGACGCGGCCATGGAGATCACCACGGACGCCGTCCAGCTGCTCGGCGGCTACGGCTACACCCGTGACTACCCGCTCGAGCGGATGATGCGGGACGCCAAGATCACCCAGATCTACGAGGGCACGAACCAGGTGCAGCGGATCGTGATGGCCCGCAACCTGCCGCAGTAGGCGGCGGCGCGCAGACGGCACGCACAAGGGCCCCGCACCGCGGTCACGGTGCGGGGCCCTTCGCCGTGCCGGTGCGCCGGTCAGTTGCCGGAGACCGTGACCTTCTCGTCGTTCTTGAGCTGGCCGACCAGCTGCTGGAGCTTGGCCTTGTCCCAGACGAGGTTGCCGCCGTTGCTGCCGGAGATCGGCATGTTCATCGACTTGCCGTCGCCGCCGGTGACGTCCTTCATCGCGAAGAACATCTGGCCCAGGTCCCACAGGCTCATGTCCTTGTCGACGATCAGCGTGTCCAGGCCGGCGCCCATCGTCGGGTAGAGCTTGAAGGGGTTGAGGACGGTGCCCGGGGTGGCGGTCTGGCTCGCCAGGGTGGCCAGGAACTTCTGCTGGTTCTTGGTGCGCTCCAGGTCCTGGGTCGCGAACGCGTGCCGGGTGCGGACGAAGGCGAGCGCCTGCTGGCCGTCGAGGGTCTGCTTGCCGGCCTGGAAGTCGGCGCCGGAGTCCTTGTCCTTGAACGCCTTGGGGATGTCCATCTCGACGCCGCCGATGGCGTCCACGATGTTGGCGAAGCCGGCGAAGCCGATCTCGACGTAGTGGTCGATGTGCAGCTTGGTGTTGTACTCGACGGTGCGCACCAGCAGCTCCGGCCCGTCCTCGGCGTAGGCCGCGTTGAGCTTGGTGTGCCGTCCGGTGCCCTGGTACTTCTTGCCGGAGTCGGAGCCGACGAAGGACGGGATCTCGACGTCCGAGTCGCGCGGCAGCGAGATCAGCGTCGGACCGTTGCTGCCGTCGTGCAGGATCATCATCGAGTCGGTCCGCTTGCCCTCGGCCGAGCCGGTGTGCAGCTTCTTCTTGTCCTCGGCGGACATGCCCTCGCGGCTGTCGGAGCCGACGATCAGGTAGTTCGTGCCGTCGCCCTCCTCCGGCCGTTCGATGACCTTGCTGAGGTCGACCTCGCGGCGGAGCTTGCCGTCGGCCCAGAAGTACGTGGCGACCGAGGCGACCAGCAGCACCACGACCAGGGTGATGAGGGTCCGCTTGATGCGCCGGCCCCAGTGGGGGCGCGGCCGGCCGCCGCCGTAGCCGTCGTCGTAGCCACCGCCGCCACCGCGGCCGCCGCCGTAGACCTGGCCGGTGTTGTAACCGTCGTCGTACGCGTCGTCGTAGCCCTGGGACTGCTGCGGCGGCACGGTCGCTCCCCGGCGCGGGGACATCGACGGCGGCATCGGGGGCTCTGGCCGCGGATAGCCGGCGCCCGCGTCGCGCCGCACCTGCGGCATGGCGCGCACGCCCTCCGGATCGCCGCTGCTGCCGCGTCCGTACCTGTTGCCGTTCTGGTCGCCGGACCACCCATTGGGCCACTCATTCATACCCGGCAGTGTGCATGCCGCAGGGGGGTGTCCCATAGGGCGGGTGCTGGATCGGGCCAGGGCTGTTGCAGAGCTGATGCAAAGCCACGGCGGCCTTCCACCGCATACCTGAAGGGGCCGTGACCATTCCGGCGGGGCCGAATGGAAGCATCCATTCCGGATAGTTTCCGACGGGGTCGGGAGACTTGTGTCACGTACGGAGCGGGGCGGTGGCCCCGCCGACGCCGCTTAGGCTGGCGGCATGACCGAACTCGTCACCAACGACCCCGACGGTGAGCTCGTGGGCAAGCCCACCTCCGTGTCCCGCATCACGCTCAGCCACATCATGACGGCCGGCGACACGAACCTCCTGGGGACCGTCCACGGTGGCGTGATCATGAAACTGGTCGACGACGCGGCGGGTGCGGTGGCCGGGCGGCACTCCGGCGGGCCGGCCGTGACCGCCTCCATGGACGAGATGGCCTTCCTGGAGCCGATCCGGATCGGCGACCTCGTCCATGTGCGCGCCCAGGTCAACTGGACCGGTCGCTCCTCGATGGAGGTCGGCGTGCGGGTCCTGGCCGAGCGCTGGAACGAGTCCAGCCCGGCCCAGCAGGTCGGCTCCGCCTACCTCGTCTTCGCCGCCGTCGACGAGCACGGCAAGCCCCGCCAGGTGCCGCCGGTGCTCCCCGAGACCGAGCGGGACAAGCGCCGCTACCAGGAGGCGCAGATCCGCCGCACGCACCGCCTCGCCCGGCGCCGCGCGATCAGGGAGCTGCGCGAACGGCGCGCCGCGGAAGGCCTCGACGACGCATAGCGGCGGCGGCCAGCTGCCCGAGCAGGGTCAGCCCCGCGCCGACGACGGTGCCGGCCGCCGCGCACAGCACATCGTCGATATCGGCGATCCGTCCGGCCCGCATCAGCAGCTGCGCCGTCTCGATGACCAGGCACAGGCCCACCCCCAGCAGGAACGCCGCGGCCAGCGGGGTGCGCGGCGCCGCGAACCGCAGCAGCAGCGGTACCGGTACGAACAGCGCGGCGTTGGCCACCTGCCGCCGCACCAGCATGTCCAGCTCGCCGGGTTCGGGGGGGGGGGACAGCGTGGAAAGGACCCCACCAGGCCGCCACCACACCCCCCCGCCCCCCCCACCGACCCGCTCAGCCGGTACCAGCCTCGCCCCCAAGCAC
>NZ_JBWKCJ010000032.1:92519-107369 GCF_056436545.1 Streptomyces sp. NPDC043738
CGCATTGCGCCCTCGCCGAACAGCGCTATCTTTCCCCCCCCCCCCCCCCCCCGCCCCCCCCCCCCCCCCTTCTCCCCCCCCCCCCCCCCCCCAACCAGGCCCTCACCGGGCCGCCACCACACCGTCGCGTCCCCGGAGCCGATCGGCTGGGCCGGTGCCAGCGTCGCCACCAGGACCAGCAGCAGCCAGACCGCCAGCAGCACCCGGGCGGCGGTGCGCGGTCGGCCGTCGGCCGGGACGGCGGCGGTCCACAGGGCGAAGGCGGCCGCCAGGGCCAGTGCCGCGATGAGGAAGAGCGTCACCGAGGTGGGGGTGATGCCCAGCACAACCTGCCACACGATGCGCACCTTTCAGAACAGTCCGGGCATACCGGACGTCAACTGCAGCTCCACTTTGTGACGTAGACCGTCTCCCCGCGCTCCATGACGCCCCGGATGCACTCGTCCGAAAGCATCTCCACCCGGCCGCTGAGCGTGACGGCGCCGCCCTGCGTCCGCCCGGTGCCGAACCAGCCGGGGAACGCGGTGATACGGGCGTTCTTGCGCTGATAGCCGAGCCGCACGGTGATCGCGCCCAGGCCGGTCGCCGCTCCGTGCCGGCGGTAGGCCGCGGTGTACATGCCGTCGGCCCCCACCGGTCCGCGCAGACACAGCTGGCCGCGCACCAGATCCCCGCAGCCGGTCGGGGCGGCGGGCGCCGGCGGCGCGGCGGCGGCGGTGGCCACGACCAGGCACATCGCCGCGACGGCCACCGACACCCGGCGCGCCGAGCGGCGCGCGTCCGGTCGGCGCGCGGGCGGCGTGGGCGCGGTGCGACGGGGCGCGGGGACACTCATGCCGGATCCTCGCTTCGCTCGCTCATGGGCACACGGCCTCATCGCCGGTGATCGCCGAGATCCCGCCCGGCCGCTGCCCCGGCTCCTCGGCCCGCACCCGCCGCACCGCATGGTGCTGCCGGCCGACCGTCACCCGCATCACCGGCCCCTGTCCGGCCACCGGGCGCAGCTGTGCGCCCGGCAGCGCGGCGGCCAGCGAGCGGGCCGAGCGGTCCCAGCGCGGGTCGTAGGCGAGGACCGTACGGGCCACCGCGCCGGGGGAGCGGCCGGGGGCGCCGGTGACGGCGAACCCGGTGGCCCGCAGCGCGCCGGCCACCGACGTCCCCAGCCCCGCCCGGTCGCTGCCGTTGTCGACCCTCACCTTCACCTGGTCCGGCGGTACCTCCACGGCCATGGCGTGCGGCTCCTTGTGGTCCCGGTGCACCGCGATCGGCCGGTCCTCGCGGATCGCCTGGAAGAGCTTCGGGGCCCGCACCGGATCCCACCGCACCGTCGAGCCGACCCCCCGCACCGGCTGCGCCAGATCGGCCAGCGGTACGGAGGTGAACTCCGACGACGACGGGGTGAAGCCGCGCATCGCCTGCCCGAGGTCGACCAGGTCGTTGGCCCCGAAGCCCGAGTCGGCGCGCACGGACTTGAGCATCGTGTCGGCGACGTCCTTGAAGCGGATCGGGTTCATCAGCACTCCGGAGGAGGTGATCTTGTGGATGAGGGCGGCCAGGAAGCGCTGCTGGCGCTGCATCCGGCCGAGGTCGGCGGAGCCGTCGACATGCCGCGAGCGCACGTACTGCAGCGCCCGGCCGCCGTTGAGCTGCGACTTGCCGACCGGCAGATCCAGCCCCGTGTAGCTGTCGCGCAGCGGACGCGCGGTGCAGATCTCCACCCCGCCCACCGCGTCCACGCCGTGCATGAAGCTGGTGAAGTCGACCTCCAGGTAGTGGTCGATGTGCACCCCCGTCATGTGCTCGACGGTCCGCACGGTCAGGTTGGGGCCGCCCTCCGCGTACGCCGCGTTCAGCTTGATGGCGTGCTGGGCGCGCTGCCGGCCGGTGTCGGCGTCCCGGTGGGCGGGCACCTCGGCGTAGGAGTCGCGCGGCAGGCTGACGACGCTGGCGCGATCGCGGTCGGCGGAGAGGTGCACCAGCATCAGCGTGTCGGTGCAGTGGCAGGGCGCACCGCCCAGCCGGTACCTCCGCTTCTCCTGCGCGGTGAGCCGGTCGCGTCCGTCGGTGCCCACGACCAGGAAGTTCAGCCCGTCGCCGCCGCCCGGCCGGTTGCTCATCCCGGTGAAGGCGTCCACCCGCCCGATGCCGCGTTCCACGCCGGTCACCATCGCGTGCCCGACGCCGCTCGCGGCCAGCAGCAGCACGGACGCGACGGCACTGCTCCGCAACCCCCACCGCGGGCCCGACGGGCGCCGGGACGCGGCCGCCCGGGCGGACCGGCGTCGCCCTGCCGGGCGGGGGGAGCGGAACGGCGCGGTCACGGGGGACACCTCCGCGGCTGGCCGGGCGTGATCGGCGCCCGTCGGGGGAGCGGTCGGGGTAGTGGCGAACAGGGATGAATCGGGAGAGAACACCGTAGGTCAATATGATCTGCTGCAAAGCGTCACACGCCGGTCATCGGCCGCCCGGCCACCCGACCGCGTCCGACTCCGTCGCCCATACGCGGTAACGTGAGGCGCGATACCGCAGTCTCCCGGCGGGCGCCGCCGTCCCCGGCGGCTCCGTCACGGGCCGTACCCCCGAGGAACCATGCCGCAGCAGCAGCCCCCGGCCGTCTCCGTGATCATGCCGGTGCTCAATGAGGAACGTCACCTGCGCAATTCGGTCCGGCACATCCTGGAGCAGGAGTACGCCGGCGAGATGGAGGTGGTGATCGCCCTCGGCCCGTCCACGGACCGCACCGACGAGATCGCCGCCCAACTGGTGGCCGAGGACGCCAGGGTGCACACCGTGCCGAACCCGACGGGCCGCACCCCCGCCGCGCTCAACGCCGCCATCAAGGCCTCCCGGCACCCCATCGTCGTACGCGTCGACGGCCACGGCATGCTCTCGCCCAACTACATCGCCACCGCCGTGCGCCTCCTGGAGGAGACCGGTGCGGCGAACGTCGGCGGCATCATGCACGCCGAGGGCGAGAACGCCTGGGAGGACGCGGTCGCCGCCGCGATGACCTCCAAGATCGGCGTCGGCAACGCCGCCTTCCACACCGGCGGCCAGGCCGGCCCCGCCGAGACGGTCTACCTCGGGGTCTTCCGCCGTGAGGCCCTGGAGCAGCAGGGCGGCTACAACGAGGAGTTCATCCGCGCCCAGGACTGGGAGCTGAACTTCCGCATCCGCGAGGCCGGCGGCCAGATCTGGTTCTCGCCGGAGCTGAAGGTCCAGTACCGCCCCCGGCCGAGCATCAAGGCGCTGGCCAAGCAGTACAAGGACTACGGCAAGTGGCGTCATGTCGTCGCCCGCTACCACGCCGGCTCGATCAACCTGCGCTACCTGGCACCGCCGACCGCGGTCGGCGCGATCGCCGCGGGCGTCGTCGTCGGCGCGACCCTCACGCCGTGGGGCTTCGCCATCCCGGCCGGCTACCTGGCGGCCATCACCGCGGGCTCACTCCCCGCCGGCAAGGGCCTGTCGCTCAAGGCCCGCGCCCAGATCCCGGTCGCGCTGGCCACCATGCACATGTCCTGGGGCGTCGGCTTCCTCACCAGCCCCCGCTCCCTGGCCAAGCGGGTCATCGCCAGCCGCCGCCCGGCGGTCGTGCGGCCGGCGGCCGGGACGGAGTAGACGGGTCGGCAGGGGCGCCCCACGCGCGGGCGCCCCGCGCCCCACGGCCCTCGCGGCGGGCCGGGGCGGCCACCCCCTAGGACCGCCGCTTCGCCGCCCGCCAGTCCGGTGCGAGCACCGACCAGATCTCCTCGTCGTGCCGCTCGCCGCGGTGCAGATGGCTCTCCCGCAGCACGCCGTCCCTCGTCATCCCCAGTCGCCGGGCGACGGCGATGCTGGGCTCGTTGCCCGCCGAGACCCACCACTCCACGCGGTGGATGCCCCGCTCCTCGACGGCCCAGTCGATGAGCACGCGCGCGGCGCGGGTCACCAGCCCCTTGCCCACCGCCGACGGCTCCAGCCAGCAGCCCGCCTCGGCGGTGCCCTGCGCGACGTCCATGGTCCGCAGGATCACCGCGCCGACCAGCTCGCCGCCCGTCCAGATGCCGTGGATCCGCCCGGTGTCGGCGGCGGCCTTCTCCGCGTACGCGCGCAGGTACGCCCGGCTCGACTCCAGGTCCGTGACGACGTCGGGCAGCGCGTTGTGCCGCCCGATGAACTCCCGCCCCCGGTCCATGTGGGCCAGGAACTCCGGGGCCTGCCACGGTTCGAGCGGACGCAGCAGCGCACCGTCGTCACCCAGGGATATCGCGTACATCGTCACCTTCCGGGAGCGGGACCACGCATCTGTACACCCAGGGACTGTCCGAGGGGCCGGACCAACCCTAGAAGGTGTACTGCGGATTCACCGTCATGCAGCCCTTTTGCTCGCCGTTGAGGGCGTCCGCGCTGGCCGGGGCCTTGTCGGAGGGCTTGTCGCCGGGCTTCTTCGGGTACGTCACGCCGGCGCGCCAGTCGTTGCCGACCACCAGCCGCATCCCGGTGGCCGAACTCGACTCCCGCACCGCGCTCTTGGGCAGGCCGAGCGCCTTGGCCACGGCCAGCGCGTCACCCCGCCGGGACGCCTCGCGGTAGGTGATCGTGGTGTCGGCCTGGCTGGTGAGGACGGAGTTGGTGGAGGCCGCGGTGTAGCCGAGGCCCGCCAGCCGCTGCTGGATGTCGGACGCGCGGCCGGAGGCCGGGCCGGTCACCGTGCTGCCGGTGCCGTTCTGCACCACCACGTTCAACTGGTCCTTGGGAGTTGACGGCTCGGGGTCCGGCGTCGCCTTCTTCTTCCGGTCCTTGCCGTCCAGCGCGGTGTCGTTGCGCAGCATCGCGAAGGTCGCCTCCGCGTCGCCCGGCTTGGGCACGACGTACTCCTCGCCGGGGCCGTACTGCCAGGGCATGGTGACCATCGTGATGCGCTTGGTCGGCACCCGGCTCAGGTCGCCGCCCAGGTCGTAGAGCTTCTTGACGGTGTCGAGGCCGTCGTCGACGGTCAGCGCGTTGGTCGCCGCCTCCGCCAGATCGCGCAGCTCCCCGGGGTTGGTGAGCTTGGCGTCCTTCTTCAGCTGACGGACCATCGAGTTCATGTACATGTGCTGGGCCTTGGCCCGGCCGATGTCGGTGTTGTCCTCGAAGCCGTAACGGGTGCGCAGCCACTGCAGGGCCTGCACGCCCTTGACGGGGTGGGTGCCCTTGGTGAGCCGCAGGCCGCTGCCGTGCCCCTTGCTGTCGTGCGAGTAGACGTTGCGGTCCACGCAGACCGGGACGCCGCCGATGGCGTCCGCCATGGACACCACGCCGGAGAAGTCGACCATCATGAAGTGGTCGATGTAGATGCCGGTCAGCTCCTGCCAGGTGTCCAGCGTGCAGCCGGGACCGCCGTGCTGGAGCGACTCGTTGATGGCGCCGGTGGTCTGCGGATAGACCTCGTGGGTCTTGGGGTCGGTGCACTTGGGGATCGTCACCCGGGTGTCCCGGGGGATGGAGATCACCGACATGTTGCTGCGGTCGGCGGAGACGTGCAGCAGCATCTGCACGTCGGCCAGCGGCTTGCGGTCCGCGTCCTGCCGGGCGCCGCCGAGCTCGATGTTCTTCTTGCTGTTCCGGCCGTCCGAGCCCAGCAGCAGGATGTTCAGCGGGCTCTGCCCGAAGGCGTTGGGGTCCGGTTTCTTCAGACCGTTGCCCAGGGACCGGGGGGCCTTGCGGAGGTTGCCGTTGAGGTGCTCGTAGTACCAGTAGCCGGCGCCCGCCGCGCCCACTATCAGCACGGCGAGGCTCAGCGCGGTCCAGCGCAGCGCCTTGCGGCCCTTGCCGCCCTTGCCGCGGCGCGGCCGGCCCCCCTTGCGGTGGCCGGCGCCCTCGGCCGGCGCCTCCCCGTCGCCGGCGGGCACGCCGCTGCCCTCGGGCGGGGTCCAGCCGGGGGCGTCCGGCGGCAGCCCCTTGTCCTCGTAGAGGCTGTCGTCCCAGCCCAGTTCCTGCGCGTCCGGCTCGCGCCGACGCCGCCGTGATCTGTCGCCACGCACACTGCTCTGCCGCATTGGGCCCTCTCCCCGTTTGTCAGTTCGGCGGTGCGCTCGGCGCCGTCACCGGCGGCCGGATTCCGCTCCGGTCACTTCGCGCAGACGTTCTTGTCATCCGCATTGACGTTCTGCACCCCGTCCGGGGTTTCCGTCGGTGCCTCGATCGGCGTGCCCGGTGCCTTGAAGTCCTTGCCGAGGACGAGCTTCATCGGCACCCGGTCGCCGGCGTCCTGCGAGGACTTCTTCAGCGCGCTCTTCGGCAGGCCCATCCAGTCGGCCAGGGTGGCGGCCTGGTCGGCCTGGTTGGGGGCGTATTCCAGACGGGTGGCGGCCAGTTTGGCGGGGGCGTTGCCGGCGTTGGTGGAGAGCTTGGCGGCCTTGGTGTTCTGCAGCCAGTCCACGGTCTCCTGCGCCGAGCCGATCGGCCCGCCGCCGTTGGTCACATCGACCCGGACGAGCTCCGGCGGGGCCTTCTTGACCGGCCCCTTCTTGCCCTTCTTGTGCTTGGCGAGGGTGTGGTCGGCCCGCACCATCGCGAACAGCGGGTCCGCCTTGGCCTGGTCCAGGATGACGGTGGCCGGGTCGTTGGGGTTGTCCAGCACCGGGACCGTGGCGAAGGTGACCTTGTCGATGTCGACCTTCTTGAGGTCGGTGCCGAAGTCCAGCAGCTTGTTCGCGGTGCCGATACCGGTGTCGACGGTGAGCGCCTTGGTCGCCGCCTGGCTGACGTCGTAGAGCTTGCCGGGGCTGGAGAACGCGTCGGACTTCAGCTTGCGGATCAGCGAGCTGAGGAACTGCTGCTGCATCTTGATCCGGTCCAGGTCGCTGCCGTACCCGATGGCGTGCCGGGTGCGGACGAACGCCAGCGCCTGCTCGCCCTTGACGACGTGCCGGCCCGCCTTCAGGCGCAGATGCGACTTGGGGTCGTCGATGTCCTTGGCGGCGCAGACCTCCACGCCGTCCACCGCGTCGGTCAGCTCCTTGACCGCGTTGAAGTCGGCCATCATGAAGTGGTTGATCTTCAGTCCGGTGAGCTTCTCGACGGTGCGCCAGGTGCAGCCGGGGTCCCGGCCCTCCTGGCCCAGGCTGGTGTTGAAGCGCACCCCGCGCTCACCGGGGATCTCCTTCTTCGGACCGTTCTCCGGCCTCGTCGTGCAGTCCGGGATGTCGGTGATCAGGTCGCGCGGGATGCTCAGCGCGGTGGCGTTGGACCGGTCCTTGGAGATGTGCATCAGGATCGTGGTGTCCGCGTGCCCGACGCTGCCGGCGTCGCCGTAGCCGGAGTTGCCCTTGCCGGAGCGTGCGTCCGTCCCGATGATCAGCACGTTCACCGGTCCGTCGGACACCGCGTCGTTCTCCACGCCGACGTCGACCTTGGAGATGTTGCCGTTCAGCTGCTGGTAGAGGTAGAACGCGCCACCGCAGGCGGCGACCAGCACGAAGCCCAGCACGCCGGACGTCCAGTACAGCGCCTTCTTCTTGCCCGACGCCTTCGGCTTGCGCTTGCGCCGGCCGGCCGGGCCCGCCGCGGACGGCGACGCCGTCGCCGAACGGCCGGCCGCCCGGCGCGCCGCGGCCCGGCCGCCGCCGGGGCGCTCGCCCGCGCCGTCCTCGGGGCGCTGGCCGCGGCGGCCGCGCTGGGTCGGCAGCGGACGGGTGTCGGTGTCACCGACCTCACCGCCCTGCGCTCGCGCGGCGCGTCTGGAGCCGGGCGCCTTGCGGTCGGAAGGCCGAGCGGGGGCTTGACCGGCGGGGTCAAGCCGCAGCTCGTAATTGCCGGTGTTCGGATCGAACACCCACTGATCGGCGGGGTCGACGTTGTCGTCGCCCGCCCGCCCACGGCCTTGCGCGTCCACGGTGCCTTGAGTCCTCCGTCGGTGCCACGCGGCGCCATCCCCTCAAGGCGCTCGGTAGGTCGATCGTGCAGTGCATGTCAATGGTGCATGGTCGTCGGTCAGCCAATCGTGCGGACCGGATCGCTCACACTATCCGCCCAGTTCAGCGCCCCGCGACGCGCGTGACAAATTCCACTGACCTACAACTGGGCAATCCGCCCAATCCATTCGAGTCCCCGGGTGTACTTTGCGGCATCTTTATTCGCAGATCCCGTGTTCCGCGGTCGTCCCGGGAAAGGTCGGGCCCGAACTCGCCGACGGTGCGGGGGAGGCCGCCGGCTTGCCGTCCGGTGATCCGCTTCCGGCGCGAAGGGGCTCCTCCCCGGCGTCCCGCGTGGGCTCCACCGTGACCGGAAGATCGCTGCGCAGCTGCCCGAAGAGCCGGCCGGCATCCGGTTGCACCAGCTCATCGCGGTTGGGGTCATAGCGGTACTCCTGACGTGGCACGGTCAGGAACTGGACCCGCTCGGTGGGAATGCCGCGGGTGCTGCGCACCAATTCGTACAGACCGCGCAGGGAGGCCAGCCCGGGATCCGTGGTCAGGGAACTCGTCGCGGCATCCAGCACCGGATACAGCCGGGTCGGATTGAGCAGGACACCATTGCTCTGCACTTTCTTCACGAGAGCACCAAGAAATCGCTGTTGCCTCTCCATGCGCTGGGTGTCACTGCCGTTGCCCAGGCTCTTTCGCGCGCGTACGTATCCCAGCGCCGCCTCGCCGTGCAGCGTCTGCCGGCCCGCGGGCAGCCGCAGGTGCGCCTCGTCGTCGCGCACGGCCTGCGGCAGGCAGACCTCCACACCGTCCACCGCGTCCACCATCTTCTTGAAGCCGACGAAGTCGATGATCATGTAGTGGTCGATGCGGATCCGGGTCGCCTTCTCGGCCGTACGGATCGCGCAGGCCGCGCCGCCGAAGGCGAACGCCCAGTTGAACTGGGCGGTCTGCGGTGCGGACTCCCTGCCGTCGGCGCGTTGGCAGTGCGGCACCGTCACCATCAGATCCCGCGGGATGCTGACCGCGGTGGCGCTCTTCCGGTTCGCCGCCAGGTGCAGCAGGATCGTGGTGTCCGAGCGCTGGCCGCGGCTGCTGCCGTATTTGCCGTTGCCGCCCTTGCGGCTGTCCGAGCCGATCAGCAGCAGGTTCTGTGCGTTCGGCGGGCCCGCGGGGGGCCGCTCGGACTCCCACTTGCGCAGCTCCCGCTCGGTGGCGCTGTCGGTGTGGATGTTGCTGCTGAGCTTGGCGTACAGCGCCCAGCCGGCGCCGGCCCCGGCCAGTACGACGCCGGCCGCCCCCGCCGCGGCCCAGCGCCGCCAGTGCCTGCGGCGGGGCGGCCCCGGCCGGTCCGGTTCCGGCCCCCCGGCCGGGTGCTCGGCCCAGCCGTCGAACCTGGGGGGCTCGGGGGTGTCGGTCACCTGGGGTCCATCCCTCACGGAGTCGGCGTCGCGCCCGCCCGCGGGGCCCGGGCGGAACAGCAGACGGACAAACCCCGCATGGTGGTACGTAACTTAAGATCATGGACCGAAACGGTCGTACCGTCCCGCAGGGTGCGGGGTCCCTCCCCCGTCCGGAGGACGCGGGAGGGACGCGGGGGAGGAGGGGGAGGCCTCAGGCTGCCGGCAGCGGCGCCCTGAACGTGATCTTCTCGCTGGCCTCGCGGGTCGCCGCGGCCTCGGCGCCCAGCCGGTCGAGGTGACGGCACAGCACCACCGAGCCGCCGGTCGCCAGCGGCGCGTACAGCCCGTACGACAGGCCCTGCCAGGTGTCGTACCCCAGCCCCGACAGCACCCGGGGGGCGTCCGGCAGCCCGGCCGCGCCCGCGTCGGCCAGCGCGCGGGCCCCGATACCGGCGCCGGTCAGCTCCTCGCCGCCGACGGACAGCGCCACCGCGCCCGGGTCCACCGGCGCGAACGGCGCGAAGCGGTCGCCCTGGCCGGGCACCTCCACCGCGTAGTCGGCGAAGCCCTCGGGAGGCTGGGGGAAGCGGCCGCCCAGCGGGCGCAGCGCCAGCGCCACCCGCTCCCCGGAGCACGCCCGCGCGGCATCGAGCCGGTCGGGTCCGGCGACGACGAGGTCGGCGGCGGCCGGGTCGCCGCCGACCTCCGCGACCACGCCCACCGACGAGCAGGCCAGCAGCCATACGGCGGTCTGCCAGTGCGCGGGCAGCAGCAGCGCGAGCCGGTCGCCGGGCTCGGCGGCCAGATCGCCCTGCAGGTAGTTGGCGGTCTTGGCCACCCAATTGGCGAAGGTCGCGACGGACAGTTCCACGCGCTCGCCGGTGGCGTCGTCGTAGAAGGTCACCAGCGGGCGGGCCGGGTCCGCGGCCAGCGCGGAACCCAGCAGGTCGGCGGGGGTGCGATCGGTGGCGTTCATCGCGGCCAGAGTACGCGCGGCACCCGGGCGGCGACGGGCCGGGCGCGGCGGGCGCGGGCCACCGGATCGGCCGATGTGCCGTCAGATCCCGTTGGCGCGTTTTGTCCGCCCGTGTTCACGATGGTGCCCATGCGCCCCTTCCTCGCGAGCTGCCTCGGCGCGGCGTGCACCGCCGCCATCGCCCTGCCCTTCGCGCCGGACGCCGGAGCCGCCGCCGGCCGGCCGCCGTCCCCGGCCGCGGTGCGCTCCGGCGACCTGCCGGGCAGTACCCAGTCCCTCCCGGTGGCGGCACTCGGCGCGGTGGCCCCGCAGAGCACCGACCGCGACACCGCCACCGGGCCACCGACACTCGGTCTGCCGGCCCGCACCGTAGGGCCGTTCTCCCTCCTCGGGGTCGTCTGGGACGACGCCGGCGCCGAGTTGCACGGCCGGGTCCAGGTCCGTACCCGCGCCACCGGCAGCGGCGCCTGGTCCGGCTGGCAGGACGTCCAGACCCACAACGACGACGTCCCCGACTCCGGCGCCGCCGAACGCCGGGACAGCGGCGTACGGGGCAGCACCGCGCCCCTGTGGGTCGGCGACTCCGACGGTGTCGACCTGCGCATCACGCCCGAGAGCGGTGACCGCGTACCGTTCACCGCCCCGGCCGGACTCCGGCTGGAACTCGTCGACCCCGGCACCCGGCCGGGCACCGACCGCGGCGCGCAGGCCGGCCCCCCGACCCCGCTCACCCCCGAGGCCACCGCGGCCTCCGCCGCCAACGCCCCGCTCGCCCCCCTCGGCGCCACCGAGATCCCCGCCCTCGACCAGGCCGCCTCCCAGGCCGACGCCGCCGCCGTGGGCGGCTCGCCGCCGGCGCACACCCACGTCGGACCGCGCCCGCGGATCGTCACCCGGGCCGGCTGGGGCGCCGACGAGCGGCTGCGCGAGAAGGCCTTCATCCACACCCGCACCGTGCGCGCCGCCTTCATCCACCACAGCGGATCGGGCAACAACTACACCTGCGCACAGGCCCCTTCACTGATCCGCGCCATGTACCGCTTCCACGTCAAGAGCAACCACTGGCGGGACATCGGCTACAACTTCCTGGTCGACAAGTGCGGCACGGTCTACGAGGGCCGCGCGGGCGGCGTCGCCAAGCCCGTCATGGGCGCCCACACCCTCGGCTTCAACACCGACAGCACCGGTATCGCCATCCTCGGCGCCTTCACCGGCACCGAGCCGCCCAAGCCCGCCATCGACGCGGTCTCCAAGCTGGCGGCCTGGAAGCTCGGCCTGCACAGCGTCGATCCGCGCGCCACCGTCCAGATGCTGTCCGCCGGCGGCAACCGCTACCCCAAGGGCGCCAAGGTCCAGATGCACACCATCGCCGGCCACCGGGACGGCTTCCACACCGACTGTCCCGGCGCCCGTCTCTACAGCAAACTCGCCGCCACCCGTCTCGCCGCCGCGCATCTGCAGGGCCGCTGACCGGTTTTCAGCCACTCGTGGCGGCATCTGGGGGTTTGCGCGGGTCCGCCGAGGCGCAGGCTGCAGTCACCACTGAACCGTTTCCGCCGTGGGCACGTCTTAGCGACCACGACGTGCGCGCCCCGCGGCCTTGCGCGTCCCACTTCGGGCGACCGGAAAGCCGTCTGCCTACACTGGTCCGCCGACCGGCCGACCCCCGCAGGAAGCAGAGAAGACCCGTGAACGTCGCAGGTGCAGCCGCCGGGCAGCAGTCGGCGACGAGAGCCTCACCGCTGCTCCCTCCTTGCCCGCCATCGGGCAGAAGGGGCCCAGCGGGAGGAGAAGCGAACAGAGGACACCGTGAGCGTCGCACGTGCAGCCGCCGGTCAGCAGTCGGCGACGAAAGCCGCACCGCTGCGCTGCGCGGGCGGAGAAGCGAACAGAGGACACAGTGACTGAAGCGATCCTCCTGGTCGGTGGCAAGGGCACCCGGCTGCGCCCGCTGACGGTGCACACGCCCAAGCCCATGGTCCCGGCGGCCGGTGTGCCGTTCCTCACCCATCAGTTGGCCCGCGCCCGGGCCGCCGGCGTCGAGCACATCGTCCTCGCCACCTCCTACCTCGCCGAGGTCTTCGAGCCGTACTTCGGCGACGGGTCGTCGCTCGGCCTGCACCTGGAGTACGTCACCGAACAGGAGCCGCTGGGCACCGGCGGCGCCATCCGCAACGTCGCCGAGCGGCTGCACTCCGCCCCCGGCGACCCCGTGCTGATCTTCAACGGCGACATCCTCACCGGTCTGGACATCGCCACCCTCGTCGACACCCACCGCACCTGCGGCGCCGACGTCTCCCTGCACCTGACCCGGGTCGAGGACCCGCGCGCCTTCGGCCTGGTGCCCACCGACGACACCGGCCGGGTCACCGCCTTCCTGGAGAAGCCGCAGACCCCCGAGGAGATCGTCACCGACCAGATCAACGCCGGCGCGTACGTCTTCAACCGGTCGGTCATCGACACCATCCCGGCCGGCCGGCCGGTCTCCGTCGAACGCGAGACCTTCCCCGGACTGCTCGCCGACGGCGCCCACCTCCAGGGCATGGTCGACTCCACCTACTGGCTCGACCTCGGCACCCCGCAGGCCTTCGTCCGCGGCTCCGCCGACCTGGTCCTGGGCCGTGCCCCGTCCCCGGCGGTGCCCGGGCGCCGCGGCGAGGCCCTGGTCCTGGAGTCCGCCGAGGTCGCCGCGGACGCCAAGCTCGGCGGCGGCACCGTCGTCGGCCCGCGCACCGTCGTCGGCGCCGGCGCCCGGATCCACGGCAGCGCCGTCCTCGAAGGCGCGGTCGTCGAAGAGGGCGCCCAGATCCACGACTCGCTGATCGGCGCCGGCGCGCGGATCGGCGCCCGCACGGTCCTCGACGGCGCGGTCGTCGGCGACGGCGCGACGATCGGCGCCGACAACGAGCTGCGCGACGGCGTCCGGATCTGGTGCGACGCCGACATCCCGGCCGGCTCGGTGCGGTTCTCCTCCGACCAGTAGTCCGCCGCGGCCCCGCCACGCGGCCGGCGCGTCGCCTACGCTGGCCGCATGCCCGCCCGTACCTGGGTCCCGCCCGGCCCGTTCGACCTGCACCGCACGCTGGGGGTGCTGCGGCGCGGCCCGGGCGACCCCGCGTTCGCGGTGCGCGGCGGCGAGCTGTGGCGGGCCTGCCGCACCCCCGAAGGAGCCGGCACGCTGCGTCTGGCCGCCCGTCCCGCCGCCGGCGAGATCGAGGCCGAGGCCTGGGGTCCGGGCGCCGACTGGCTGCTGGAGCAGCTGCCCGACCTGCTGGGCGAGCGCGACGACCCCGCGCGGCTGACCGCCCGCCACCGCATCGTCCACGAGGCACGCCGCCGCCACCCCGGCGTCCGGCTCGCCCGGACCGGCCTGGTCCTGGAGTCGCTGATCCCCTCGGTCCTGGAGCAGAAGGTCACCAGCGACGAGGCCTACCGCGCCTGGCGGCTGCTGCTGCAGCGGCACGGCGAGCCGGCCCCCGGCCCCTGGGAGCGGATGCGGGTGATGCCCGACCCGCGCGCCTGGGCGCTGATCCCCTCCTGGGAGTGGCACCGCGCCGGCGTCGACGCCAAGCGCTCCTCGGGCATCCTGCGCGCGGTGCGGGCCGCGCGCAGGATGGAGGAGGCCGCGCGGATGGACCTCGCCGACGCCACCCGCCGGCTGACGGCGATACCGGGCATCGGCCCGTGGACCGCGGCCGAGACCCTGCAGCGGGCCCTGGGCGCGCCGGACGCGATCACGGTCGGCGACCTCCATCTGCCGAAGATCATCGGCTTTGCGCTCACCGGCCGCCGCGGCACCACCGACGAGCAGATGCTCGAACTCCTCGCGCCCTACGAGGGCCAGCGCCACCGCGCCGCCCGGCTGATCCTGCTCTCCGGCATCACCCCGCCGCGGCGGGCGCCGCGCTTCCCCGTCGGGGACATCGCCCGCCTGTGACCCAGGGCCGTCGGCGCGGTTCAGCGCACGACGACGAAGTCGTCGGCGGCGCGCGGCGGCCGCTCCTTGGGCGCCTCGGCCGCGCGCCCGATGGCCACCGCGCCCATCGGCTCCCAGTTCTCCGGCAGATCGAGGACCTCCCGTACGACCTCCCGGCAGAACATCGTCGACGACACCCAGGCGGAGCCCAGCTGCTCGCCCGCCAGCGCCACGAGGAAGTTCTGGATCCCGGCGCCGCCGGCCACCAGGAACATCTCCCGCTCCGCCGCGCGGCGCCGCGCGTCGGGGTAGCCGTGCGCGCCGTCCGCGACCACGCACGGCACCGCCAGATACGGGGCGTTGCGCAGCACATCGCCGCGCCGTACCCGTTTGGCGACGGACTCCGGCGACCTGCCGTCGGCGCGCAGATCGGCGATCCACGCGTCCCGCATCGCATCCAGCAGCCGCCGCCGCGTCCCGGCCGACTCCAGCAGCACGAACCGCCACGGTGTGGTGTGGTGCGGCGCCGGGGGGGGGGGGGGGGGCGCCCCCCCCCCCCCCCCCCCCCACGGCGCGCACCAACACTCCGCGGGAGCACCGACCCCACGCCCCCAGGGAAGGACCTTTCTCCCTGCCTCCCGGAGGCCCAGCACACAAACAGTG
>NZ_JBWKCJ010000033.1:0-20943 GCF_056436545.1 Streptomyces sp. NPDC043738
CCAGTTCGCGAAGCCGGCGAACAGCGGGGTGGCGAACATCAGCAGCATGATCGTGCCATGCATGGTGAACGCCTGGTTGAACTGCTCGTTCGACATGAGCTGCGTGCCCGGACGGGCCAGCTCGGCCCGCATCAGCAGGGCCATCAGGCCGCCGATGCAGAAGAACGCGAACGACGTGACCAGGTACATCGTGCCGATGGTCTTGTGGTCAGTGGTCGTCAGCCACTTCACGGCAGCGATACCGGGCTGCTTTTTCCGTACGGGCGGTGCTGCCGGAGCCGTATCGGCGGCGGCACCCTGAGGTTCGTTGAGGATGCTCACTGGTTCTTCGTCTCCGCATTCCTGGCGTGATCCGTCTGCTCGATGCCCGACGGCAGGTATCCGGCCTGGCCCTTCTTCTTCAGGTCCTGCAGGTGCTCCCGGTACCGCTCAGGGGAGACGACCTTGACGTTGAAGAGCATCCGGGAGTGGTCGACGCCGCAGAGCTCGGCGCACTTGCCCATGAAGGTGCCCTCCTTGTTGGGGGTCACCTCGAAGACGTTGGTGTGGCCCGGGATGACGTCCTGCTTCATCAGGAACGGCACCACCCAGAAGGAGTGGATGACGTCGCGCGAAGTGAGGACGAACTGGACCGTCTCACCCTTCGGCAGCCACAGCGTCGGACCGGGGTTGCCGGTCTGCGGGTTCCGGGTGCCCGGAACGCCCACGTCGTAGACACCGTCGGCACCGGCCGGCGCGGTCTTCTTCCACTTGTCCGGGATCGCCTTGAGCGCGCTGGAGTTGATGTTCGTGGTCGACTTGTTGCCGTCGACGTCCTCCAGGTAGTTGAACCCCCAGCTCCACTGGAAGCCCACCACGTTGATGACGTGGTCCGGCTTCTTGGAAGTCTTCAGGAGTGCGCTCTCATCACGTGCGGTGAAGTAGAAGAGCACCGCGATGATGATGAACGGGACGATCGTGTACAACGCCTCGATCGGCATGTTGTACCGGGTCTGCGCGGGGACCTCCACCTTGGTCCTGCTGCGGCGGTGGAAGATCACGCTCCAAATGATCAGGCCCCACACCAGCACGCCCGTTGCGAGGGCGGCGGCCCAGGAGCCCTGCCAAAGAGAGAGGATCCGCGGCGCCTCGTCGGTGACGGGCGTTGGCATGCCGAGGCGGGGGAAGTCCTTATATGTGCAACCAGTAGCGGTCGCCAGGACCAGGCCCGCAGCAAGCACCTGCGGCAGCTTCCGCCGCATCGGGCGCCGCGACGAGCGGTCGGAGCCGTTGGGACTCACGTAGCGCCTTCCCGAGAGTCTCGCCCGCGCGGTCGGCTGCGGCCTTACTCGCTGGTCGGTCGCCGCCCTGCGTCGGGCAGGGGTTTGGATGTTTATGCGGACCAAACCCTACTGGACGCTATTTGGGGTCGCGCGGGGAGGGTGCCCAACGCGCCGCGTCGCACCCCTAAGGGGTGGCCGGGTCCTCCGGGAGGCGCCCTCACCACACCCGATTACCCGCTCCCACCAGGCATCTGACGGCCTGACCGGCACCCGGCCGCCCCGGCCCGGCGGACCGGGCCCCGCGGCCGGCCCGCGCACCGGCCGGGCGGGGCGCCGCCGGGGACCCCGGGGGACTAACGTCTCGTACGTGCCCTACTTCGACGCCGCGTCCACCGCTCCCCTGCACCCGGTCGCCCGTGAGGCCCTGCTCGCCTCGCTCGACGAGGGCTGGGCCGACCCGGCCCGCCTCTACCGCGAGGGCCGCCGCGGCCGGCTGCTGCTGGACGCCGCGCGCGAAGCCGCGGCCGAGGCCGTCGGCTGTCGACCCGACGAGTTGGTTTTCACCCCTTCGGGTACGCAAGCGGTGCATCGGGGAGTCGCCGGTGCGCTCGCGGGCCGTCGGCGTGTCGGCCGCCGGCTGCTGCACTCCGCCGTCGAGCACTCCTGCGTGCTGCACGCCGCCGAGGTCCACGAGGCGGCCGGCGGCACCCGTGCGGAGCTGGCCGTGGACCGGACGGGCCGGGTGGCGGCCGGCGACCTGACCGCCGCGCTCACCCCGGACACCGCGCTGGTGGCCCTGCAGTCCGCCAACCACGAGGTGGGCACCGAGCAGCCGGTCGAGGAGGTGGCCGGGCTCTGCCGGGAGTCCGGCGTGCCCCTGCTGGTGGACGCCGCGCAGTCGCTGCCCTGGGGGCCGGTGCCCGGCGCCTGGTCGCTGCTGGCGGCGAGCGCCCACAAGTGGGGCGGCCCGCCCGGCGTCGGACTGCTCGTGGTCCGCAAGGGGACGCGGTTCGCGCCCCAGGGGCCCGCGGACGAGCGGGAGTCGGGCCGCAGCCCGGGGTTCGAGAACATCCCGGCGATCGTGGCGGCCGCGGCGTCGCTGCGCGCGCTGCGGGCCGACCCCGCGACCGCCGCCGAGGCGGCGCGGCTGCGGCAGCTGGTCAACCGGATCCGCACGCGGGTGCCGGCGCTGGTCCCGGAGGTGGAGGTGGTCGGCGACCCGGTGCACCGCCTCCCCCATCTGGTCACCTTCTCCTGTCTCTATGTCGACGGGGAGACCCTGCTGCACGAGCTCGACCGGGCCGGTTTCTCCGTCTCGTCCGGATCATCCTGTACGTCCAGCACCCTGGAGCCGAGCCATGTGCTGCGCGCGATGGGGGTGCTGTCCGAGGGGAACGTCCGGGTCTCGCTGCCGTACGGGACGAAGGAGGAGGATGTCGAGCGGTTCCTGGAGGTGCTGCCCGGGGTGGTGCGCTCGGTACGGGAGCGACTGGGGGTGCCGTCGGTGGCCGCCGAGGCGCCTGAGGCGAGTGTGACGCCCGAGGCTGGTGAGGCGCCGCGGACCGCGGGCGCCGGGCCCGAGGACCTGGTCGTCGACTCCCTCGGCAGGCGCTGCCCCATCCCGGTCATCGAACTGGCCAAGGTGATCGGCCGGGTGCCCGTCGGCGGGACGGTCACGGTGCTCTCCGACGACGAGGCCGCCCGGCAGGACATCCCCGCCTGGTGCACGATGCGCGAGCAGGAGTACGTGGGCGAGCGGGCGGCGGAACGCGGCGCCGCCTATGTCGTGCGGCGCCGCGTCTGAGCCGTTCTACCGGCCGGTTCAGGCCAGGTACTGCCGGACGTCGGCGGCGGCCTCGTGGCCGTACGCCTTGGTGAAGCGGTCCATGAAGTGGCTGCGGTGCAGCTCGTACTCCTGGGTGCCGACGGTCTCGATGACCAGCGTCGCCAGCATGCAGCCGATCTGCGCGGCGCGCTCCAGGCCGACGCCCCAGGCCAGACCGGACAGGAAGCCGGCGCGGAAGGCGTCGCCGACGCCGGTGGGGTCGGCCTTGGTCTTCTCCTCCGGGACGCCGACCTCGATCGTGGGCTCGCCGACCCGCTCGATGCGCACGCCGTTGGAGCCGAGGGTGGTGACCCGGGTGCCGACCTTGGCGAGGATCTCCTCGCCGGTCCAGCCGGTCTTGGACTCGATCAGGCCCTTCTCGTACTCGTTGGAGAAGAGGTAGGTGGCGCCCTCCATGAGGGTGCGGATGTTATCGCCGTCCATCCGGGCGATCTGCTGGGAGAAGTCGGCGGCGAAGGGGATGCCGCGGGTGCGGCACTCCTCGGTGTGCCGGATCATCGCCTCGGGGTCGTCCGCGCCGATCAGCACGAGGTCCAGCCCGCCGACCCGCTCGGCCACGTGCTGCAGCTCGATCAGCCGGGCCTCGCTCATCGCGCCGGTGTAGAAGGAGCCGATCTGGTTGTGGTCGGCGTCGGTGGTGCACACGAAGCGCGCGGTGTGCAGCACCTCGGAGATGCGTACGGAGCGGGTGTCGACGCCGTGGCGGTCGAGCCAGGCGCGGTACTCCTCGAAGTCGTTGCCCGCGGCGCCGACCAGGATCGGCTCGATGCCGAGCTGGCCCATGCCGAAGCAGATGTTCGGGGCGACTCCGCCGCGGCGGACGTCGAGCTGGTCGACCAGGAAGGAGAGGGAGACCGTATGCAGCTGGTCGGCCACGAGCTGGTCGGCGAAGCGGCCGGGAAAGGTCATCAGGTGGTCGGTGGCGATGGAGCCGGTGACTGCGATACGCACGACGGGTCTGCTCCTGCGGAGGCGGAGGGACTTGCGGACGTGGAGCAACGCTACCTGGCGGGGTGCAAATCCACCTGCGCATCCCGGACAGGCGGAACCGCTGAAACCAGCGGATAACTACTCAATAGTAGGCCTTTCTCCTCGCCGCGTGCCTGCGTACGGTGCCCCTATGACCAAGCCTGTGAAAGCCGTCACACCGCGTGTCGCCGCCTCACCCGCCGAATCCGAGCCGGAGTCGCTCGACGAGCTGCGCGGGGACTGCGCGCGGATGGCGGGGCGCTGGAAGGCCGGGCGCCGGGCCGCGCCGGAGCCCGGCCGGGCCTCCGATCTGCACGGGGTCGAGGTCCCCGAGCGGTCCGCCGAGATGGTGGACAAGATGTCCGACTACGGCGACTGAGCCGTTCGGGGAACCGCGCACGCCCCCGCTCCGTCCCATCGACGTCCACCCCACGGAGGGTGGCACGGCAGAGGTTCAGCGGAGCTGAAGGAGCGATGCGGTGAACACCGAGGACACCCCCACGACCCCGGACCACCCCAAGGAGCGCCGGCGCCGCAGCCCGCTGCTGGTCGCCTCGATGGCCGCCGCGGTGCTGCTGGCCGGGGGCGGCGCGGCGTACTGGGCCTCGTCCGCGTCCAGCGACGAGGGCTCCGGCCCGGGTTCCGCGGGCAGGGCCGACCCGCCGCCGCTCGCGCTCGACGGCTACACGGGCGGCTCGATAGCGGCCGGTGAGCCCAATCCGCAGGGCGCGAAGTACAAGGCCGTGAAGGAACTGCCCGGCGGCCCGTCGTCGGCACCGGTGTACCGGCCCCAGGGCGAGATCAGCCGGGAGTCGGTCGAACGGCTGGCGAAGGCGCTGGATGTGGCCGGAAAGGTCCGTTCCGAGGGCAGCACCTGGAAGGTGGGCGGGCTGACCCGGGACGCCCGCAGTCCCGTCCTGCAGGTGAACAAGACCGGCTCGGGCTCCTGGACGTACTCGCAGTACGGCACCCCGGGCGGCACGAACTGCGCGCTGCCCGCCACTCCCGAGAACGGCACGGACGGCGACCAGGCGGGCGCCGGCGCCACGGCGTCGGGCCGGCCGGGCTGCCCCTCGTACCGCGGCGGCGGGGACGTCACGACCGAGGACGACAGCAGCGGCAAGGACGCGGTGTCGCCCAAGAAGGCCGAGCAGGCGGTGCGGCCGGTGCTCAAGGCGCTGGGCCAGGAGAACGCCCGGCTCGACGCGAGCGGGCTGTCCGGCGCGGTGCGGATCGTCACCGCGAATCCGGTGCTCGGCGGGCTGCCGACGTACGGCTGGCAGAGCGATCTGCAGGTCGGCTCGGACGGTCAGGTGGTCGGCGGCAGCGGCCAGTTGGCGAACCCGGTCAAGGGTGCGGTCTACCCCGTGCTGAGCGCGGACAAGACGCTTGCGCGGCTGAACGCGGGCGGGGGCCGCACACCGGCCGGCTGCCCCTCGGCGCCCCCCGGGAAGGACGGCAAGGACGACAAGGACGGCAAGGGCGGCCAGATCGCGCCGTGCGAGCCGTCGCCGACGAAGGCCCAGAAGCCGGCCGAGGTGACCGGCGCCGTCTTCGGGCTCGCGGTGCAGTACGTCAGCGGCGGGCAGGCGCTGGTGCCGTCGTGGCTGTACACGGTCCGCCAGCCGGGCACCGCCGGTACCGGCCCGGACGCCACGACGACCGTCGCGCACCCCGCGGTGGATCCGAAGTACCTGGCGCACAAGGACCGGACCCCGAAGGGGCCGTCCGGGAAGCCGGGCGCGATGGCGCTGGAGTCGTACGACGTGGGCGACGGCGGCCGGAAGCTGACCGTGCACTTCTGGGGCGGGGTGTGCAGCGTCTACTCGGTGAGCGCCGAGGAGTCGGACACGGCCGTGAAGACCAAGGTCGTCGGCCGGGACAAGAAGCCGGGCCAGGTCTGTGTGAAGATCGCCAAGGAGTTCACCAAGACCGTCACACTGCGCGAGCCGCTGGACGGCCGGAAGGTGATCGACGTGTCGACCGGTGAGGCCGTGCCGAAGCGGTAGCGGCGGCCCGGATACGGATACGGCGAAGGCGGCGCCCCCACTCGGGGGACGCCGCCTTCGCCGTCTGTGTGCGGACCCGCGATCCTCAGCTGAAGGAGTCGCCGCAGGCGCAGGAGCCCGTGGCGTTCGGGTTGTCGATCGTGAAGCCCTGCTTCTCGATGGTGTCGACGAAGTCGATGGAGGCACCGCCGAGGTACGGGGCGCTCATCCGGTCGGTGACGACCTTGACGCCGTCGAAGTCCTTGACGACGTCGCCGTCGAGCGAGCGCTCGTCGAAGAAGAGCTGGTAGCGCAGACCGGAGCAGCCGCCGGGCTGGACCGCCACCCGCAGCGCGAGGTCGTCCCGGCCCTCCTGCTCCAGCAGGCTCTTGACCTTCGACGCGGCCGCGTCGGACAGGATGATGCCGTCGCTGACGGTGGTCTTCTCGTCCTGCACGCTCATCTACATCTCTCCCGGGTTGTACGGACCGCTTGTCATCGGATGCAACAAGCTGAAACCGGCGACGCCCCGGATTAATTCCGGCTGGGCGCTTCTTCTTCATGCTCGCACACCGGCGGCGGGGAACAGGTGGTCCACCGCACACCGGGCGGTGGTGATGCGTCACATCGACACTATGGCCATCGTCAAAGTGACGTGAAGCAGCTATGATAGATAGCGTCAAATAGACGAAAAGGCTTGTGCCCAAGAGCGCAAAGAGCTGTCCGCAGAGAAGAGAGGGTGCGTGTTGTGACCACCGCCCAGCCCCTGGACGTCCAGCCGACCCCGCTGGCCCTGCTCCTCCTCGGCCGTGAGGCCGACCCGAAGAGCGAGCGCGGCGTGGAGTGCCCCGGCGACCTCCCCGCCCCGTCGGACCCCGACCTCGTCGAGCGCGCCCGCGCGGCGAAGGAGAAGCTCGGCGACAAGGTCTTCGTCCTCGGGCACCACTACCAGCGCGACGAGGTCATCGAGTTCGCCGACGTCACCGGTGACTCGTTCAAGCTGGCGCGGGACGCCGCCGCCCGGCCGGACGCCGAGTACATCGTCTTCTGCGGTGTGCACTTCATGGCCGAGTCGGCCGACATCCTCACCGGCGACGACCAGCAGGTCATCCTCCCCGACCTGGCCGCGGGCTGTTCGATGGCCGACATGGCCACCGCCGAGCAGGTCGCCGAGTGCTGGGACGTGCTCACCGAGGCCGGCATAGCCGAGCAGGTCGTGCCGGTCTCGTACATGAACTCCTCGGCCGACATCAAGGCCTTCACCGGCAAGCACGGCGGCACGATCTGCACCTCCTCCAACGCCAAGCGGGCGCTGGACTGGGCCTTCGAGCAGGGCGAGAAGGTCCTCTTCCTGCCCGACCAGCACCTGGGCCGCAACACCGCCGTCCGCGACATGGGCATGTCCCTGGACGACTGCGTGGTCTTCAACCCGCACAAGCCCAACGGCGGCCTGACCGTCGAGCAGCTGCGCGACGCGAAGATGATCCTGTGGCGCGGCCACTGCTCGGTCCACGGCCGGTTCTCCCTGGACTCGGTGAACGACGTGCGGGCCCGCATCCCGGACGTCAACGTCCTGGTCCACCCCGAGTGCAAGCACGAGGTCGTGGCGGCCGCGGACTACGTCGGCTCGACGGAGTACATCATCAAGGCCCTGGAAGCCGCCCCGCGCGGCTCGAAGTGGGCCATCGGCACGGAGCTGAACCTGGTCCGCCGCCTGGCGAACCGCTTCGCCGCGGAGGACAAGGAGATCGTCTTCCTCGACAAGACGGTCTGCTTCTGCTCGACGATGAACCGCATCGACCTCCCCCACCTGGTGTGGACGCTGGAGTCGCTGGCGGACGGCAAGGTCGTCAACCGCATCGAGGTCGACAAGGAGACCGAGAGCTTCGCGAAGCTGGCACTGGAGCGGATGCTGAGCCTTCCGTAGGCGCGGCGATCGGCCGCCGCGCCCGTGGAGGTTCCCTCGCGGGGGTGCGGCGGCCGTCAGCTCTTGGCGGCCTCCAGGGTCCAGCGGACCTTGTCGTGGTCCTTGACCGCGGTGCCGCAGGGCCCGGTCGTGATCTTCTTTTCGTTGACGTACGCGTTCCACTTCCTGCCGCCGTCCGCGACGTCCCCGCGGATCTCGGTGACCACGAAGTCCCCGGCCGCCTCGTCCCAGTGCGCCCGCACGCCGAGGTGGTACCTGCGGTCGGCGTCGGCCAGGGCGGTGAGCGGGGTGGGCTGCACGCCGTCGGCGGCGCAGGGGAAGCCGCCGTACAAGGAGCGCGCCGCCGTGCGCACGATGCCCACGCTGCCGGTGAAGGCGCCGCCCGTGACCGCCACCCGGACCGGGGCGACGGGCCCGTCGGCGACGGCCGGCGGCGCGAGCGCGAGGACGAGTCCGGCCGCCGGCACGACTGCGGCCCTGCGGGCCTGGGCACAGCGCACGGTCGACCGCCTTTCGTCGGTTCGGCACCCCAAGCCACCGTCGCATCACTCACCGCGACGCGCGAGCCGGGAGCGCCCCGGCAGATCGGGATCCGCCACCCGTCCCGCAGCGCCCGCGCGGGCGGTTTCGGCGGCTTCGCGGCAGGGGCTGTACACCGCACCGTCACCACGACAGAGTAACGCTGCGTAATCCACCCGTTGCTGGTTCGTTAGCGCGGTGATCCCGGTATCAGACCGGGACCAGACAGGAAGGAAGTTCCGTCGTGGGTAAGGCAATGCGTATGGTCGCGGGTGCCCTTGGGGCGGGTGCGCTGATGATGACGGCGACCGGCACGGCCAGTGCCAAGGGCTGGGATGGCGGGTTCTTCGACCAGGACGTGCACTGCGCGCCGACGTTCACCCTCCTGCTCCCCTCGGAAGGCTGCCGTACGAACATCCTCATCGACAACCACCGGACGATCGCCAAGCTCAAGCAGACCGCCGGGGGCGACATCACCGACACCCTCGTGTCCGCCCGCAGGGGCACCGGGGGCTTCGGGGGCCTGCGGGGCCTCGTCCGCTGAGGCGGGCGCCGCACCCCGCAGTGCGCTGCTCCGGGGTGCGGCGTGGCGTTGTGCACCGCCCTGTGCGTCGGTAGGGCGCTTCGCCGCCTAGCTCGGGACGGCGGAGAGATCGATCGGCTCGCCGGCCTCCAGGCCGGCGAGCCGCACGTTCTCCTGGACCGTTTCGTACACCGCGTCGAACTGCGGCTTTTCGAGTTCGAAGGTGGGGCCGGCGAAGAGGCC
Source organism: Streptomyces sp. NPDC043738 (assembly GCF_056436545.1). Classification (NCBI taxonomy): domain Bacteria; kingdom Bacillati; phylum Actinomycetota; class Actinomycetes; order Kitasatosporales; family Streptomycetaceae; genus Streptomyces; species Streptomyces sp. NPDC043738. The sequence goes on from NZ_JBWKCJ010000033.1 coordinate 9,278, forward strand.
CGGACACTTGGGGTGCGGGTTGCGGTAGAGCTGTTCGGAGCGGTCGCGCAGTTCCAGCATGGTGGGGATGGCCAGGGCCATCGCCCGGGGCATGCCGTCGAAGGCCTGCTGGAGGTAGGAGAGCAGGGCGGCGTAGCGGGTGTTGAAGGCGACGGCCTGCTCGTACACCTCCTTGTTCTTCTTGTAGTCGGCGACCTTGGAGTCGCCGTGGATCGGGTAGGCGTCGTCCCAGGTGACGTCCAGCAGCGGGCCGCTGGGTGGGTCCTTGGGGGTGTCGTGGGGGCCGTAGCTGCGGCCGGTGTAGATCTCGTTGAAGCGGAAGTAGTGGGCGAGCTGCCGCTGCTCGCCGAAGATCAGGTCGTCGCTGGTCCAGATCTGGTCGTCGAGGCCCTCGCCCTGTTCGCTGATGACGCGGATGGCGAGCTTGGCCGACTTCAGGTCGTGGACAGGGAAGACCTCGCCGCCGGAGTTGTAGAAGTCCTCCGGGCCGACCTGGCGCTGGGGCCGCTGTGGGAAGACCGCGGCCTCACCGTGGTCCTCGACCAGCTTCTCCAGTCCCTGGCGGATGGCGTCGTAGAACTGGCCGATGGAGGTCCAGCCCTCCCCCGGCTTGGGGTGGGGCGCCAGTTTGCGGGGCAGTTCGATGCGCAGGAAGGTGCGGAGCGCGGCAGGCGAGAAGTGCTGGAGGTGGATCAGCGGCACGTCCTCGTCGCTGCTGAACGGCAGCTTCGCCGGGTACTTGGCGACGAACTCCTTGCGGCCCACCTCGGGCTTGCCGCCGACCGCGTTGAGGAGGTTCGCGACCAGGGTCATGTGCAGCATCTCCTCCATCAGGACGCTGCGGATGGCGAAGTAGGCGGTGCGGTTGGTGCCCGGGTACAGGGAGTACAGCCCGGTCATGTAGACGGGGATGGTGAGGTGCTCGACCTCCAGGGCGCCCTGGAGGTACCTGTGGAGGTCCTCGATGGTCTGCGGGATGCCGAATCCCTCGGCGTCCAGGGCCGTCGCGGTGATCACGCCGATACCTCCTCGTGGGCGGGGCCGGCGAGCTCGACCGGACGGCGGGCGTCGACGAGGTCCCGGTGGATCTGGGCGGCGCTGCGCAGAGCCAGCGCCATCATGGTGAGGGTGGGGTTGCTGGTGCCGACGGACGGCATGCTGCCGCAGCCGACGGCGTAGAGGTTGGGGTGGTCGTGGGTGCGCTGGTCCCTGTCCACCACGGAGGTCGTGCTGTGGGTGCCCATGATGTGGGTGCCCGCTCCGTGCCCGGCGCCGCTGTAGGCGAGGTGGGTGCCGTCGTACACGACGTGCCCCAGCGGCGGGACGCCGTTCTGCGGGGCGTGGTGGGTGTAGTCCTTGGCCTTGAGGAGGCCGAAGATCTTCTGGGCCACAAGGCGAGCGGCGTACAGGCCCTTGCGGACGTGGTCGTCGAGGTCGTAGGTGACGATCGGACGGGGGTTGCCCATGGCGTCGCGGTAGCGGACCGGGTCGATGGTGACGCGGTTGTTCTCGTTCGCGGACTGCTCCACGGCGATCTGGAGCTGGAGCTGGCGGCCGATGGAGTGGCCGAGGAGGCCGCGCAGTTCGGGCCCGTAGACGCCCTGGTCCCGGACGCTGCCGTCGGGGTTTCCCCCGACGCCCAGGGCGCTGGCGACGTTGCTGAACGGGGCGCCGGTGGCCCAGCCCCAGCCCCAGTTGCCGATCTCGATACGGAAGGGCGCGCGCCGGGTGCGCCCGGAGCCGCTGCGGAAGACCTCCCAGCCTGAGGTGTGCCCGGGGCCGCGGAACGGGCCGACCGGGCCCTTGTCCTCGGGGGCCAGCGCCCAGTTGAGGAGGGTGGGGTGGTCCATCAGGTTGCGGCCGACCTGCCCGCTCTTGTTGGCCAGGCCCGAGAACAGCAGCAGCCGGGCGTTCTCGATGGCGTGCGCGGCGAGGACGATCGTGTCCGCCTCCGCGAGGTAGGTCTGGTGGACCGGTGAGACGGGGTCGGTGTAGGTGCGGTACTCCACGCCGGTGACCCGGCCGTCCGCCCGCGCCCGGACCCGGCTGACCACACAGCGGGTGGCCAGGGTGACGGTCTTGGGCCAGCCGGCCTGGATGCGCAGCGGATGCGACTTGGCCTGCACGGGGCAGATGGGGACGCAGCTGGCGTTGCCCACGCAGCGCTCGCCGTAGTTGGGGATGCCGACGGCGCCCTGGACGCGGTACGGGTCCCGGTAGGCGGGGTTGGGGGTGGAGTTGCGGGCCTGCGGCAGGCCGTACATGGTCAGCGCGTAGTTCGTCCCGGCCACGTCGTCCTCGACGAGCTTGCCGTCGAGGTCCCTGCACCGCTCGTCGATGTAGCTCTGCGGGATGTGGTGCATGGGGTACTCGTAGGCGGGGTCGGTGACGGTGCCGAGGTCCTTCTGCTCCTGGGCGTTGCCGGCGACGCCGAACTCCCGCTCGGCCTCGGCGTACCAGGGCTGGAGTTCGGCGGCGGTGAAGGGCCAGTCGCGGCCGTACCCGTAGTCCCTGGCGGTGGCGAAGTCGTCGGGGAGCATGCGGGGGACGGCGCCGAGCCAGTGCATGGCGGTACCGCCGAGTTCGCGCAGGTAGTCGGTGCCGTAGGGGAGTTGGCCGTTCTGGACGAGGTAGCCGTCGGCGGTGAACTCGGGCTCGCCGGGGACGGGGTTGCGCACCGGGGCGAGATCGAGGACGTCCGGGTAGGGCGCGGCCTTGTTGCGGCGGTAGGCGGAGTTGGGGACCTTGGCGACGGCCGAGTAGTAGGTGGACAGGGAGGCCAGATAGCCGGGCCAGGTCTCGGTACCGCTGTTGCCGGCCTCCAGGACGAGGACCTGCCAGCCCTGGTCGCCGAGGCGTTTGGCCAGTGCGCTGCCGACCCAGCCCGCGCCGACGATGATCACGTCGTAGCGGCGGCGGGCGGCGGCCTCCGCGGGGACGGGTGCGGTCATGAGGTGGCCTCCTCGGGGGTGGCGGCGACGGCCTCGCTTGCGGCCGCGGCCGCGGTGGGCACGGCAGACGGCGGGATGTGGCGGCTCAGGCGGTGGCCGGGGATCAGCTCGTCGGGGATCTCGTCGGGGGCGACCTCGTCGGCCAGGCCGGTGCGGTAGGGGACGTCGGCGAGGTCGAGATCGGTGCGGAGCTGGTCGATGCTCTGCCAGGTCGGCGCCGGCGGCCTGACCGCCCAGGTGCCGAAGCCCGGCGGTTTGGCGCCCGCCGGGTGGCCGTGGAAGGTGCGCCACACCAGGCCTTCGACGTAGGCGCTGGGCGAGGCGACGGACTCGGTGTTGGCGACCTCGCGCCCGAGCGTGGAGTGGGCCGCGGGGGCCAGCCGGGGCCAGGCGCCGGTGTACCAGAGGTAGATCAGCGCCCGGGCGACCTCGCGCTGCGGGAGGTCCAGGGCCTGGGGCCCCTGGCCCTTGGCGACGGCTTCCTTCCACTTGGTCCAGAACTTCGTGAACTGGGCGTCGCCCACCTGGCCGCGGGCGGTGTCCAGGTAGAGCCGGGCCATGCCGGTGGCGTACAGATCGAATGCGGCGAAGCCGGTCAGCGGCACGCAGTAGGTGACGAAGTCGGCCAGTTCATCGGCTGATTCGTCGGCTGGTTCGTCGGCTGCCCGGTCCGCTGTTCCGCCGGCTGCTGCGGGGTCGGTCATCGCTCTCCTCCCGGTGCGGCATATTCGGGAGTCATGCTTCTCGCGCCCGACGGGCGTATGCAGACAAGGGCGGATAAACCACTGGAAGGCGTATGACGGGAGATCAGTTGCTGCCGCAGCCACCCGGCGTACGCGGGAACCCCCGCTGCCGTGCGTACGGCAGCGGGGGCTCCTGGTGCGGCCCGGTGGCGGTCCCCTCCCCCGAACGGAGCCGGGGGCGGGGGTCACACGCCCGCGGGCTCCGGGGCGCGGTCGGCCTCCTCGGGCCGCGCGCCGGACTTCGAGGCGCGCTTGGCGGCCTTCTTCTTCGCCCGGCGCTCCTTGCGGAGTTCGATCATCGCGTAGAGCGTCGGGACGAGGAGGAGGGTGAGCAGGGTGGAGGTGATCAGACCGCCGATCACGACCACGGCCAGCGGCTGGGATATGAAGCCGCCGTCGCCGGTGATGGACAGCGCCATCGGCAGCAGCGCCATGATCGTGGCCAGCGCGGTCATGAGGATCGGGCGCAGGCGGTGCCGGCCGCCCTCGACGACCGCCTCGACGACGCCGTAACCCTGCGCGCGGTACTGGTTGATCAGGTCGATCAGCACGATGGCGTTGGTGACCACGATGCCGATCAGCATCAGCATGCCGATCATCGCCGGGACGCCCAGCGGGGTGCCGGTGGCGACCAGCAGGCCGATCGCTCCGGTCGCCGCGAAGGGTATCGAGACCAGCAGGATCAGCGGCTGGATCAGCGACTTGAAGGTGGCCACCAGGAGCATGAAGACGATGGCGATGGCCGCCAGCATCGCCAGGCCCAGCGAGGAGAAGGCGTCGGTCTGGTCCTGGGAGACGCCGCCGATCTTCGCCGTCGCGCCGTCCGGCAGCTTCAGCGCGTTGATCTTGCTCTGCAGCTCGGCGCTGACCGCGCCGGTGTTGTCACCGGTCGGCTTGGCGGTGACGGTCGCCGAGCGGGCGCCGTCGATCCGGGTCATCTGGACCGGGCCGGGCACGGTCTTGACGGTGGCGATGGTGCCGAGCTCGACCGGGCCGGCCGGCGTCGGGACGGCGAGCTTCTTCAGCTCGTCCTCGGTGGTGGCCGGGTGGGCCGACTTGATGACGATGTCCCGCTCGGTGTCGTCCAGGACGGCCTTGCCGCTGGTGGTGCCGCGGATCGCCTGGGCGACCACACCGCCGAGCATGGTCTGGTCGTAACCGGCCTCGGCCGCCTTGGCGTTGGGCTTGACGGAGATCCGCGGCACGCTCTGCGCCAGATCGCTCTGGACGTCGGTGACGTCGTCGAGCCCGGCGACGGCCTTGCGGACCTGCTCGCTGGCCTGCTTCAGCACGTCGGCGTCGCCCGCCTTGACGACCACGCTGAGGTCCTGGTTGCCGAAGCCGCCGCCGGCGGTGACGGTGGTGTCGCCGATGGACTTGCCGAGCTCGTCGAGCGAGGCCCGCAGGTCGTCGGTGACCTTGCCGGAGTCCGCGGAGTCCTTCAGCTTCAGCTGGTAGGAGGCCTGGTTGGCGCCGGTGCCGCCGCCGAAGGCCGCCATGAAGCCGGAGGAGCCGACGGTGACCTGGTAGTCGGCGATGTCGTCGTTGGCCGCGAGCAGCTTCTCGACCTTCTTGGCCTGCGCGTCGGACGCGCCCAGGCTGGTGCCGGGCTTGAGCTCCTGCTTGAGGGTGAGGGTGTCCTGGTCGCCCTGGTCGAAGAAGTTGGTCTTCAGCAGCGGGCCCATGCCGAAGGTGCCGATGAGGATGACCACGGCGATCACCAGGCTGGTGATCCGGCGGCGGGTCGCGAAGCGCAGCACCGGGACGTAGAGGCGCTGCAGCGGGCTGTGGGTCTCCTTCTCCTCGGCCTTGCGGCGCAGTTCGTCCGCCGTGGTGCCCTCCGGGATCTCGGGGGCGCGCAGGAACCAGTACGACAGGACCGGGACGACCGTCAGCGAGACGATCAGGGAGGAGAGCAGGGCGACGGTCACCGTGAGGGAGAAGGAGCCGAAGAGGGCCCCGACCATGCCGCCGACCACACCGATCGGGAGGAAGACGGCGACCGTGGTGAGGGTGGAGGAGGTGATCGCTCCGGAGACCTCCTTGACGGCGGAGAGGATGGCCTCGCGGCGCTCCTCGCCGTAGCCGAGGTGCCGCTTGATGTTCTCCAGGACGACGATCGAGTCGTCGACGACGCGGCCGATCGCGATGGTCAGCGCGCCGAGGGTGAGCATGTTCAGGGAGAGGTCACCGGTCCACAGCACGATCAGGGTGATGACGACCGAGAGCGGGATGGAGACCGCGGTGACCAGCGTCGAGCGGAGGCTGAGCAGGAAGACCAGGATGACGATGACGGCCATGGCGAGGCCCAGCAGGCCCTCGGTGGTCAGCGAGTCGATCGACTTGGAGACCGCGGGGCCCTGGTCGGAGGCGACCGTGACCTCGGTGCCCTTGCCCAGGTCCTTGCGGATGTCGGCGAGCTTGTCCTTGACCGCGTCGGAGATCGCGACCGCGCTGCCGTCCTGGTCCATCGTCACCATCACGGCGAGGCTGGGCTTGCCGTTGGTGCGGGTCAGGGAGGTCGGGGTGGCCGCCTCCTCCTTGACGCCGGCCACGTCGCCGACGCGGACCGGCTCGGCGGCGGACCGGCCCGCGCCGGCACCGCTCGCGCCCGCCCCCGCGGCCGGCGCGACGGTCAGGTCCTTGATCTGCTGCACCGAGGTGAATCCGGCGCCGACCTGGACGGTCCGGCTCTTGCCGCCCTCGGCGAAGGAACCGGCGGGCACCGAGGTGCCGCCGGCCTCCAGCGCCTTGCCCAGCGCCTGGGCGTTCAGCCCGGCGGCGGCGAGCTTGCGCTCGTCGGGGGTGACCGCGACGATCCGGTCCTGGACGCCGTCCACGGTGACCTGGCTGACGCCCTCGATGTTCTTCAGGTCCGGCACGACGCTGCGCTCGAGGCGGTCGGCGAGGCTCTGCTGGTCCTTGGCCGAGGAGGAGACGGCGAGGACGACGGTGGGGATGTCGTCCGTCGAGCCGGCCACCACCTGCGGGTCGACGTCCTTGGGCAGCTTGGCGCGGGCGCGGTTGACGGCCTGCTGGACGTCGGCGACCAGCCGCTTGGAGTCGTTGCCGTAGTCGAACTGCGCCATGATGACGCCCGAGCCCTCGCTCGACGTCGAGGTGACGCTCTTGATGCCGTCGACCGCCTGGACACCGTCCTCCAGCGGCTCGATCACCTGCTTCTCGACGACATCGGGCGAGGCACCCTGGTAGGGCGCCAGCACGGAGACCATCGGGAGCTCGATGGAGGGCAGGAGCTGCTGCTTGAGCTGCGGGATCGCGATGGCGCCGAAGGCGATCGCGACGATCGACATCAGCGCTATCAGGCCCCGTTGTACGAGGCTGAGTCGGGACAGCCAGGACATGGGTGGGGTCTCTCTCTTCTGTTCTGAAGGCGGTCTGGGCTTGACGGACCGTCCCGGTGTGCGGACGGCTCAAGGACGGCGGGTCCCACGCGGGCCCGACGGCCGGGGCACACGGCGCCCCGGGGCCTTCGCGGGCCCAGATACACCTTCGGCCATGGCCGAGCCGGTTTTCCTCGCTCGCAGGTCGGTTTCCGGCCCGCGCCCGTACCGCGTTCGGAGTAGGGCTACTCCACCCTCACTGCACCCGTGGGCGTACGAGTCCCGACTCGTAGGCGATGACCACCAGCTGGGCGCGGTCGCGGGCTCCCAACTTGGCCATGGCGCGGTTGACGTGCGTCTTGACCGTGAGCGGGCTGACCGCCAGCTGCTCGGCGATCTCGTCGTTGGACAGGCCGCCGGCCACCAGGACCAGCACCTCGCGCTCACGGCCGGTCAGGCTCGCCAGCCGCTGCGTGCCCCGGTCTCCGGGCCCGCCGTCGGCCGGACTGCCGCCCTGGGCGAGGAACTTGGCGATCAGCCCCTTGGTCGCGGCGGGCGACAGCAGCGCCTCGCCGGCCGCCGCGATCCGGATCGCGCCCAGCATCTCGTCCGGCTCGGCGCCCTTGCCGAGGAAGCCGCTGGCGCCGTTGCGCAGCGACTGCACCACATAGTCGTCGACCTCGAAGGTGGTCAGGATCACCACCCGGACGTCGGTGAGCTGCGGGTCCTGGCTGATCATGCGGGTGGCGGCCAGACCGTCCACACCGGGCATCCGGATGTCCATCAGGACGACGTCGGGGCGCTGGGCCTTCGTCAGCTCGTAGGCCTGGGCGCCGTCGGAGGCCTCCCCCACCACCCGCATGTCCGGCTCGGAGTCGACCAGCACCCGGAAGGCACTGCGCAGCAGCGCCTGGTCGTCGGCGAGCAGCACCTTGATCGTCATGCGTTCTCCCCCGTACGGACGGTCTGCAGTGGAAGGGTCACCCGCACCTGGAAGCCGCCGGCCGCGCGGGGGCCCGTGACGACCGTGCCGCGCAGCGCGAAGACCCGCTCGCGCATGCCGATCAGGCCGTGGCCGCCGCCGCTGTCCCCGGGGGCGGTCTCGTCCGCCGGCCGCTCGCCGCTCCGCTGGCGGGGTACGCCGGCCCGGCCCGCGCCGTCGTCCAGGACGGTCACGGTCAGCGCGCTCTCGGAGTGCCGGATCCGCACCGAGGCGCGGGCGCCCTCCCCGGCGTGCTTGTGCACGTTGGTCAGCGCCTCCTGGACCACGCGGTAGGCGGTGAGGTCCACGGAGGCGGGCAGCTGCCGGGGCTCGGGCGGGAGGTCCAGGTCGACGGGGATACCGGCGCGGACGAAACCCTCGACGAGCTGGTCGAGGACGCCGAGGCCCGGTGCGGGCTCGGTCGGCGCCTTGGGGTCGTCGGACTGGCGCAGCAGGCCGACCGTGGCACGCAGCTCCTCCAGCGCCGAGCGGGACGCCTCGCGGACGTGCGCCAGGGCCTGCTTGGCCTGGTCGGGGCGGTTGTCCATGACGTGCGAGGCGACGCCGGCCTGGACGTTGACCAGGGCGATGTGGTGGGCGACGACGTCATGGAGGTCGCGGGCGATACGCATCCGCTCCTCGGCGACCCGTCGGCGGGCCTCCTCCTCGCGGGTGCGCTCGGCGCGCTCGGCGCGTTCACGGATGGCGTCCACGAAGGCGCGGCGGCTGCGCACCGCGTCACCCGCGGCGGCGGCCATGCCCGTCCAGGCGAAGATGCCGAGGTTCTCCTGCGCGTACCAGGGGCGGGGCCCGTAGAACATCGCGGAGGCGGTCAGCACGACCGCGGTCAGCGCGCCGAGCCGCCAGGTCGTGGGCCGGTCCGTGCGCGAGGCGAGGCTGTAGAGCGCGATCGCGGCGGCGCCGACCACCGGGGCGCGCGGGTCGCCGGCGCGGACGAGCAGCTCGACGATGGTCAGGGTGCCGGTGGCCGCCAGGACCGTACGGGGCAGCCGGCGGCGGAACACCAGGGTGGCGCAGGCCAGCGCCGCCAGCACCACGGCCGAGGCGGAGAGCCGGTGCGGCGCCCACTGCGGGCCGTGGACGCGGTGCGGGTCGACGACCGCGCCGAACAGGATGCACGCGAACACGGCCACCGCCAGGGCGGCGTCGACCGCGAGCGGATGCGTCCGGTGCCACTGGAAGCGGCCGGCGGCGCGGGGCGCTTCCGGACCGGGGTCGAGGGGACTCACAAGAGGAAACGGTAGCGCCCCGGTCCGGGAGGGGACCGGGGCGCCGTGTGCCGTATGCGCTGGAGTGGAGCTGGAGACGGGCGGTCAGCCCGGGATGAGGCCGTCGTCGCTGAGCATCTCCCGGACCTCTGCGAGGGAGGCGTCCGGGGACGGCAGGATCAGCTCGGACGGTTCGAGGGCGTCGTCGGGAAGCGGCGTGCCCATACGGCGCACCGCTTCCAGGAGGGCGCCGAGAGTGCGCCGGAAGCCTTCCTCGTCGCCGCTCTCCATCTCCTCGAGCAGCTCGTCGTCCAGCTTGTTGAGCTCGATGAAGTGGGCGTCGTCCAGCTTCACCTGGCCCTCCCCCATGATCCGCACGATCACGACGGTCTCCCTCGGTCCGGTCCCGACGATCCCTGCGAGGCTATCCCCCGGCGACCGTCACTGCTTGTCGAAACGCGGCTGGTCCTGCTGCGGCGCGGGCTGGCCCTGGCCGCCCTGACCGCTCTCGAGGGCCTGCTTGCCGGCCGACGGGCCGCCCGCGAGCTCGGCCTTCATCCGCTGCAGCTCCAGCTCGACGTCGCTGCCGCCGGAGAGCCGGTCCAGCTCGGCGGTGATGTCGTCCTTGGCCATACCGGACGGGTCGTCCAGCGCACCGGAGGCCATCAGCTCGTCGATGGCACCGGCCCTGGCCTGCAGCTGCGCGGTCTTGTCCTCCGCACGCTGGATCGCCAGGCCGACATCGCCCATCTCCTCGGAGATGCCGGAGAAGGCCTCGCCGATCCGGGTCTGCGCCTGGGCCGCCGTGTACGTGGCCTTGATCGTCTCCTTCTTCGTACGGAAGGCGTCGACCTTGGCCTGCAGCCGCTGCGCCGCGAGCGTGAGCTTCTCCTCCTCACCCTGCAGCGTCTGGTGCTGCGTCTCCAGGTCCGTGACCTGCTGCTGCAGCGCGCTGCGCCGGGTCAGCGCCTCGCGGGCCAGGTCCTCGCGGCCGAGCGCCAGCGCCTTGCGGCCCTGGTCCTCCAGCTTGGCGGACTGGCCCTGGAGCTGGTTGAGCTGCAGCTCCAGGCGCTTGCGGGAGGTCGCCACGTCGGCGACACCGCGGCGTACCTTCTGCAGCAGTTCCAGCTGCTTCTGGTACGAGTAGTCGAGGGTCTCGCGCGGGTCTTCGGCCCGGTCCAGGGCCTTGTTGGCCTTCGCGCGGAAGATCATCCCCATCCGCTTCATGACACCATCGCTCATGGGCCTCGCGCGCCCCCTTCTGACCGAGTCGCCTCGGGCTTAGGCTCCAGCACATCTACAGACCCCACAGTACGGGCCCTGGTTCCATTACCGCACTGTTCGCGCCCGGATGCGCTCATCCTCCAGGACGATCGCGGAGCGCATTTCCTCCCGCGCAAGGAGTAGGCGCCCGGCACAGGGGGCCCGGACGGGCCCGGACAGGCACGCGAAGCCAGACCCACCCACCAACCGAAACCACCAACGGCTCCTGCCTGCCCCGGCTCGCCACGCCGCGGGGGAACCTGGAGCGCATTTCCTCCCGCCCAAGGAGTTAGGCGCCCGGCACAGTGAGCCCGGACAGGCACGCGAACCAGACCCACCCACCAACCGAAACCACCAACGGCTCCTGCCCGGCTCGCCACGCCGCGGGGGAACGCCGTTGCCGTATCGTGCCCCGCCGGACCCTCGCCCCCGCGCGGCGACCACGTACCCTTGGGTGTTGTGTTCCGAAGCCGTTCGAAGGATGAGCAGGCCGCGACCGCCAAGGTGACCGCGGACCAGCCCCAGCAGCCCCGCGACCCGCAGGCCCCCAAGGGCCGCCCGACGCCGAAGCGCAGCGACGCCCAGTCGCAGCGCCGCTCCCGTGCGCATACGCCGACCAACCGCAAGGACGCCGCCAAGGCCCAGCGGGAGGCCCGCCGCGCGGACATGGCCCGCCAGCGGGAGGCGATGGCCAGCGGCGACGAGCGGTATCTGCCGGTGCGCGACAAGGGACCGGTGCGCCGGTTCGCCCGCGACTACGTCGACTCGCGCTGGTGCGTCGCGGAGTTCTTCCTGCCGATGGCCGTGGTGATCCTCGTGCTCACCATGATCCGGGTGCCCTCGATCCAGAGCATCGCGCTGCTGCTGTGGCTCGTGATCATCGTGCTGATCGTGCTCGACTCGGTCCTCATCTGGTTCCGCATGGGCAAGCAGCTGCAGGAGCGGTTCCCGAAGGAGAACGTCAAGGGCGTGAAGGCGTACGCGGTGATGCGGACGCTGCAGATGCGGCGGCTGCGCCTGCCCAAGCCCCAGGTCAAGCGGGGCGAGCGGCCGTAGCGGCCGGTTCCGTCTTCCGGGTGCGGGGGGGGGGGGGGGGGGGGGGGGGGCGAGCCGAAACGGGGGTGGGGGACGTGCCCAGCTGGGGAGTAGGCGGG
>NZ_JBWKCJ010000033.1:20953-74275 GCF_056436545.1 Streptomyces sp. NPDC043738
TGCCTTCTTCGCCCCCCCCCCCCCCCCCCGCCTCCCCCCTTCCCCCCCCCCCCCCCCCCCCCCCCCCTCCTTCCCCCCCCCCCCCCCCCCCCCCCCCCCCCCCCCCCCCGCAGCCGTTCGGCGGTCAGCCCTCTTCGGCGGCGGCCTGCAGGCTCATCGGCCCCGCGTAGATCTCCGTGCCGTCCTCGAAGAGACGGACCTGGTCGACGCCGCCGTCGAGGAGGGCCTTCCACTCCTCGCCGATCCAGGACTCCGCGTCGCCCTGCGTGGTGAACTCCTCCGGTTCCACGGACGGCGCCGTCTCCGTACCGTCGGCCTTCTCGAACCGCCACGTCCACACCATGTGCGCCTCCTGGATCCCACCGAGTACGTGTCTGTGCCACCGCGGACCGCGTCTCGACGCACTCCGCCATGTCGTGCTTCCGTGCTGATCGGCAGCTTAACGGCCTTGTTGCCGTGCGTCGTGGTGACCCAAGGCGGAGCCGTTGGTGGTCGCGGTCCCCCCTGCCCCACCCCGCCATACGGGAACATGCCGCACCGGACCGGCCTGTCGAGCGATGCGGCCTTGTTGCCGTGCGTCGTGGTGACCCAAGGCGGAGCCGTTGACGGTCGCGGTCCCCCCTGCCCCACCCCTCCATACGGGAACATGCCGCACCGGACCGGCCTGTCGAGCGATGCGGCCTTGTTGCCGTGCGTCGTGGTGGCCCAAGGCGGAGCCGTTGGCGGTTGCGGTCCCGGTCCTGGTGGTTGCGGTCCCGCCCTGCCCCACCCCGCCGAATGGGAACATGCCGTACCGGATTGGCCGTGTCGAGAGGTGCCCCCGCCGCGCCCGGCGGGACGGGACGCGAGAAACTCGGCGATGTGGATGTGACTCTCCTCGGCACCGGGGCCCCGCAGGGCCTGCCGCGCCCCGGCTGCCCCTGTGCCCGCTGTGCGACCGCCGTCGGCGACGAGGCACGGGCGGCGACCGCGCTGCTCGTCGACGGTGCGCTGCTGATCGATCTGACGCCGGGCCCGGCCTTCGCGGCGGCCCGTGCCGGCAAGTCGCTGGCCGGCGTACGGCAGGTGCTGCTGTCGCATCCGCACAACGGGCCGGTGATGGAGGTGCCGGCCGGGCTGCCCACGCCGGGCCGGGTCGCCGACGGGCGGGAGCTGGCGCTGCTCGACGGGCACCGGGTGCGGGCCCTGGCGGTGGACATCCCGGGGACCGGGTACGAGATCTCCGGCCCCGACGGTGAGCGGCTGCTGTATCTGCCGCCGGGGGCGGCGCCGGCCGGGCTGGGCGACGTCAACAACGGCCTGGGCGCCGGTGGCCCGTACGACCTGGTGCTGCTCGACGTACTGGAGCGGCCGGACGCGCTGGCCCGGCTGCGGGCGAGCGGGGCGGTGGACGCGGCGACCGACGTGGTGGCGGTGCACATCGACCACGGTGTGCCGCCGGGACCCGAACTGCACCGCCGGCTGGCGGCGGTGGGCGCCCGGGCGGTGGCGGACGGCGGCTCGCTGGTGGTCGGCGAGTACCACGCGGTGCCGGATCTGCCGCGGCGCACGCTGGTGCTGGGCGGGGCGCGCAGCGGGAAGTCGGTGGAGGCCGAGCGGCGGCTCGCGGCCTTCCCCGACGTGGTGTACGTGGCGACCGGCGGCACCCGGGACGGCGACGAGGAGTGGGCGGAGCGGATCTCGCTGCACCGCGAGCGGCGGCCGAGCAGCTGGCGCACCGTCGAGACCTGCGATCTGGTGCCGCTGCTGGAGGCGGCCGGGCCGGGCGGGGAGGCCGCCGGGACCGGCCCGGACCCCGGCAACGGCCGGCCGGCCGACGCCTCGCCGCTGCTGATCGACTGCCTCGCGCTGTGGCTGACGCAGGTGATGGACGAGGTCGGGGCGTGGGACGACGCGACCTGGGAGGCCGGTGGCCGGCGGGCGCTGCGGGAGCGGGCCGACGCGCTGGTGACGGCGCTGCGGGAGACCCGTCGGCCGGTGGTGGCGGTCAGCAACGAGGTGGGCTCGGGGGTGGTGCCGGCGACCGCGGCCGGCCGCCGGTTCCGCGACGAACTGGGGCGGCTGAACGCGGCGTTCGGCGCGGAGTGCGAGCAGGTGCTGCTGGTCGTCGCGGGCCAGGCGCTTGCGCTGCGTGGATGACGCTTGCCCCGAGGGGCCCGTGTCCGCTTGCCCGAGAGCGAGGTGGCGGGTGCTGTTGACCTGTGACCGGAACCGAGCTGACCGACGCGGCCGTCCGTGCCTACCTCGCGCGACACCCCGAGGCGACCGTGGTCGCCCTCGGCGAGGGGCTGGGCACCGGTTTCTGGCGGTTGGACAACGGGCGGCTGAACTGGCTCACGGTGCAGCCGGCGGAGTCCGCCGCGCTGCGCCGGATGCTGCTGCCGGACGGCGCCCGGCGGCGTACGGTCGCCGGCGCGATGGCCGATCACCGCTGGCTGGACGCGGTGCGCGAGCCGCAGCGCGGGGTCATCGTCACGGCGCCGGGCGGGCTGCTGCGGCGCTCGCCGCCCGGGGTGCGCGCGCTGCTCGCGGCGTGCGCGGAGCGGTTTCCCGGCGGTGCGCTGGTCTTCGACGCGCTGCCGCGGCGGGATCTGCCGCGGCTGGCGGGCGCGCACCCGGGCATCGTCGCCGTACGCGAGCGGCGGCCGGCGGGGCTGCGGCACCGGCTGGCGGGGTTGCGGCCGGGCACACCGACGGTGTGCGAGCTGCACTTCGCGGTGCGGTGAGCAGAGCTCAGCCCCCACGGCCACCGTCCCAGCCCCCGCCGGAAGAACGTGACCGGCCGCACTTCGCGGTGCGGTGAGCAGAGCTCAGCCCCCGCGGCCACCGCCCCGGCCCCGCCGGAAGGGCGTGACCGGTAATCTGCGCCCAATGAGCAGCCTGAACCTCGATGACTTCGCAGAACTGATCGAGCGCCCCGACGGCGGGGCGCGCCGTGACGCCGAGGAGCGGCGGGCGCGGCTGGCCGTGCCGCCGGGGGCGCTCGGCCGGCTCGACGAGCTGGGCGAGTGGCTGGCCGCCGCGCAGCAGCGGGTGCCGGTGCGGCCCGTCGAGCGGCCGCGGGTGCTGCTGTTCGCCGGGGACCACGGGGTGGCGGAGCTGGGGGTGTCGGCCCGGCCGGCCGGCGGCACCCGGGAACTCGTACGGGCCGTGCTGGACGGAGCGAGCCCGGCCGCGGTGCTGGCCCGCCGGCTGGGGGTGCGGCTGCGGGTGGTCGACATGGCGGTGGACTGCGATCCGCAGGAGCTGCCCGAGGAGGTGACCCGCCATCGGGTGCGGCGCTCCAGCGGCCGGATCGACGTCGAGGACGCGCTGAGCGCCGAGGAGGCCGAGGCGGCGTTCCGGGCCGGGATGGCGATCGCGGACGAGGAGGCGGACGCCGGCACCGACCTGGTGGTGCTGGGCGATCTGAGCGTCGGCGGCACGACGGCCGCGGGCACGCTGATCGCCGCGCTGTGCGGCACGGACGCCTCGGTGGTCACCGGGCGGGGCGGGGCCCCGATCGACGACCTGGCCTGGATGCGCAAGTGCGCGGCGATCCGCGACGCGCTGCGCCGGGCCCGGCCGGTGCTCGGCGACCAGCTGGAGCTGCTGGCCGCGGTCGGCGGCGCGGATCTGACCGCGATGACCGGCTTCCTGCTGCAGAGCGCGGTGCGGCGGACGCCGGTGATCCTGGACGGGGTGGTCTCGGCGGCCTGTGCGCTGGTGGCGCAGCGGGTGGCGTTCCGGGCCCCGGACTGGTGGCTGGCCGGTCAGGCGAGCGGTGAGCCGGCGCAGGCCAAGGCGCTGGACCGGATCGCACTCAACCCTCTGCTCGACCACGGCGTCAGTGCGGGTGAGGGGACGGGGGCGTTGCTGGCTCTGCCGTTGGTGCAGGCGGCCGCGGCCCTGGCGGCAGAATTGCCCGTACGCGACTGACGCGGCGCCGGCCGGCAGCGGCCGGCCGCCGTGCCGAGCGATCGGACGGGCGTCCCGCGCAGGGGCGCTCGTGACTTCACGCCCGTACCGGACCACCGGCGGCGCCCCATAAGATCACGCTTTACACGTTTTTTATGGGAGACATCGCTTGCGTCCGGATGAAGGCCACGAGGACCGCCGCCGCGGTCGCTGGTCACAGCGGGGTGCCGGGTTCGGCATCTGGTACCTGCGTACCGTCACGTTCATCAACCTGCTGAGCGCGGTGTGGGTGTCGTTCGGCAACGACATCCGCCGGCACAACATCGAGGAGTACTTCACCCCGTATCTGCTCACGGCGGGCTTCGCGTCCGGCGCCTTCTCGCTGTTCCTCTCGGTGACGCTGCGGCGGCGCAAGCGGGCGGCGTGGATCTTGAACCTGGTGCTGTCCGGGCTGCTGTCGCTGCTGTTCGGCTTCGCGCTGGCGGCCGCCCCGGAGTTCCGCGGCCATCCGCAGAACTGGGTGTCGCTGCTGCTGACGCTGCTGTTCACCGCCGCGCTGGTGGTCGGGCGCCGGGAGTTCTACGCCAAGGGCGACCGCTCGAACCCGAAGCTGGCGGCCCTCACCGCGGTCGGCGGGCTGCTGGTCACCTCGCTGCTGGCGGCGCTGCTGGTGACCGTCACCAACACCGCGCAGGCCGCCTCCGCCGCGTCCTCGACGTTCCTCCAGCGCTGGCGCTACGGGCTGATGCGGCTGGTGTCGCTGGCGCCCGACGACCGGCACTTCCCCGGCATCACCACGCCGGGCTGGGTCGATGTCGCGATCAATGTGCTCAGCGCGCTGCTGCTGGTGGCCGTGCTGTGGGCGGCGTTCCGGTCCGTGCGCAGCACCGAGGCGATCACCGAGGACGACGAGGAGCGGCTGCGCGCCCTGCTCGCGCGGCACGGCGCCCGCGACTCGCTGGGCTACTTCGCGCTGCGCCGCGACAAGAGCGTGCTGTTCTCCCCCAGCGGCAAGGCCGCGGTCACCTACCGCGTGGTGGGCGGGGTCTCGCTGGCCTCCGGCGATCCGCTGGGCGACCCCGAGGCCTGGCCCGGGGCGATCGAGGTGTGGCTGGCCGAGGCCCGGGAGCACGGCTGGGCGCCGGCGGTGATGGGGGCGAGCGAGGAGGGCGGCACGATCTACGCCCGGCACGGGCTGGACGCGCTGGAGCTCGGCGACGAAGCGATCGTGGAGGCCGCGGAGTTCACCCTCGGCGGCCGGGCGATGCGCACGGTCCGGCAGGCGTACAACCGCATCGAGCGGGCCGGCTACACCGTCCGGATCCGCCGCCACGAGGACATTCCGGCCGAGGAGATGGACCGACTGCTGCGGCTGGCGGACGACTGGCGCGACGGGGAGACCGAGCGCGGCTTCTCGATGGCGCTGGGCCGGCTCGGCGACCCGGGCGACGGACGCTGCGTGATGCTGGAGTGCTCCGACGCCGAGGGGCGGCTGCGGGCACTGCTGAGCTTCGTGCCGTGGGGCGAGAAGGGCCTTTCGCTGGATCTGATGCGACGTGACCGCGACTCCGAGAACGGCCTGATGGAGTTCATGGTCCTGGAACTGATCCAGCGGGCGAAAGAGGTGGAGATCACTCAGCTCTCACTGAACTTCGCGATGTTCCGCTCCGTCTTCGAACGCGGATCGCGGCTCGGCGCGGGCCCGGTGCTGCGCCTGTGGCGCTCGCTGCTCAGCTTCTTCTCCAGGTGGTGGCAGATCGAATCGCTCTATCGCGCCAATGCGAAATACCGGCCGATCTGGGAGCCGCGGTACATGCTCTTCGAAAAGAGCACCGACCTGCTGCGCATCGGCATCGCCGCGGGCCGGGCGGAGGGCTTCCTGGAAGCACCCGGTCTGCCCAAGTGGCTGAACCGCAAGCACCTGGAGAACGTGAGATGACCGAGGCTGGGGTGGGGCGGCCGGAGGTCTCCGCCCTGCGCCGCGCCGCGCGTGCCGAGTGGGGCCCGCTGCTGGGGACGGTCCGGTCCGCGCTGGCCGCATCGAAGCTGCGGGCGATTCCGGTGACGCTCGCCGCGGTGTGCCTGACCCTGGTCTTCCAGTACGTGCAGAACCAGCCCTGGGGCTATCGGACGGTCCAGGACATCGGGTCCGTACAGGCCTGGGAGCACCTGTGGGTGGCGCTGCTGCGCACCCCGCTGTCGCTGTTCGTGCCCGCGCTGGACCTTCCGGTGTGGGGCGCGCTGGCGCAGATCCTGGTGGTCTTCGGCATCGCGGAGATCTGTGTGGGCTGGCGGCAGACGCTGCTGGTCGCCTACCTCGCCACGCTCGCCGGGACGATGTACGCGCGGATCGGCATCTGGATCGGCCCGCAGAGCCCCGTCGGGCTGCCCGATTCGGACAAGTACGTCATCGACACCGGGCCGTCGGCGGCCGTGGTGGGGCTGGCGGTGTTCGTCTGCTGGCGCTACCGGGCGTGGTTCACCGGTTCGCTGGTGGTGGCGGCGATGCTCTTCGAGGTGGTGTTCGTCAAGAACAACCTGGCCGGCAAGGAGCACGTCGCGGCGATTCTGGCGGTGCTGGTGGTGTGCGGGCTGTGGGAGGCCACACGGCCGAGGAAGCCGCGGGGCGCGGCGCGGGTCAGCGGCTCGGGGCGCCGCCGATGAGGTGCTCGACCTTGCGGCGCAGCCCCGACCAGCGGCGGTCGTGACGGTAGGCGCGGACCTGTGCGCGGGCCCGCGCCTTGGGCCGTCTGCGGTAGAAGCGCCTGGCCCAGGGCGAGTTGGGCCGGGCCAGCCGAAGCGCGCCGAAGAGCGCGACGAACGGCACGAAGACCCCGATGACGGCGATCCGGGCCTTGCCCTTGACGAGCGCGACGACCGCGAGGAGGAAGTTTCCGGCCACGGTCCGTACGACCGTGAGGCGGTCGTCGGTCTCGTCCGGGCTCAGTTCGTTGACGCCGAAGGGCAGGAAGCCGCCGAGGACCAGGGCGACCAGCGCGGTGGTGAGGATGACGATCTCGACGCTCTTGGTCCCCTCCTCGGTCCAGTAGACGTCGTCCAGGTGGAGGATCAGCGCGAACTCGTCCAGGACGAGTCCGACGCCGATGCCGAAGAGCACCGCCGCCGCTCCGGCGCCGAAGCCGCGCCGGCCGCCGGCCAGGGCGATGAAGCCGCCGACGACCATCAGGATCACTCCGGGGACGACGTGGTGGACGTGCAGACCGCCGGGTGAGATGTCGCGGAACGGGCCCCGGCCCGCGCGGATGAGACGGGTGATGACCCGGGTCACCAGGAAGGTCAGCACGAACGAGGCCAGGGCGAGCAGCAGCGGCAGTTTCCCCGGCTCGACGATGTTGCGGTACCACCAGTGGCCCATCCCACACGCTCCCCAATTGTCGCGTAAGGCCATTTAACGGCCAGTTGGCGGCCATTCCCCGCCGGGGTCGGCCGGATAGCCTGCCGCGGTGAACGAGACCCCCGCTCCCCCGACCCCCGCCGACGCCCTGCGCTTCGCGTTCGGGACGCTGACCGTGCTGCCGGTGCGCGTCACCCGCTTCGACCGGGCCGCGGCGCGCGGCGGGATGCTCTGCGCACCGCTGGCCGGGCTGGTCGTCGGGCTGTGCGCGGCCGCGCTCGGCGGGGCGCTGCTGCCGCTCGGCGGCGGGGCGCTGCTCGCCGCGGTCGCCACCGCCGCGGTGCCCGCCGTACTCACCCGCGGCCTGCATCTGGACGGGCTCGCCGACACCGCCGACGGCCTGGGCAGCGCCAGGCCCGCCGAGGACGCGCTGCGCATCATGAAGCAGTCCGACATCGGCCCGTTCGGGGTCATCACGCTGCTGTTCACCCTGCTGGCCCAAGTGGCCGCACTGAGCGAGCTGTACGCGACGGGCTGGGCGCACGGTGCGCTGGCGGCGGCGGTCGCGGCGGTCACCGCGCGCGGCGCGCTGACCCTCGCCTCCCGTGCGGGGGTGCCGGCCGCCCGCCCCGAGGGGCTCGGTGCGGCGGTCGCGGGCGCCGTCCCCGTCCGTGCGGCGCTGCTGTGTGCCGCGCTGGTGGCCGCCGGGTGCGCGGGGGCGGGTGCCGCCTTCGGCGGGTACGGCGCGCTGCACGCCGGGCTCGCGGCGCTGCTCGGGCTGGGACTCGGCGAACTGCTGCTGGGGCACTGCCGGCGGCGGTTCGGCGGGGTGACGGGGGATGTGTTCGGCGCGCTCGCGGAGAGCGCGGGGCTGGCGGCGCTGGTCGTACTCGCGCTCGGGTGACCGGCTCCTGCGCCAACTCCCTTTCGTTACTGGCCAGTTCACCGAACGCGGGGACCGGGGGCGTACCTACCGCCGTGACCGTTATGCACCCGCGCCGCATCGGGTGCGGCAGCACACCGGGCCTCGCGGCGCCGCCGAGCGTAGGCTCGGCCGCAGCAGCGCCCAAGGCGCACAACGGATTCCCGGACAGGAACAGGACTCTCATCACCGTGACTGCACTGACCCTCAGTACTTCGTCCGCCGCAACGGTGCGCGCGGATGCCGTCGTCGTCGGCGTCGCCAAGGGCGCCAAGGGCGTCGTGGTCGCCCCCGGCGCGGAGGCCGTGGAGGCGGCCTTCGGCGGCAAGCTCGCCTCCGTGCTGGAGACCCTCGGCGCGAGTGGTGCCGAGGGCGAGGTGACCAAGCTGCCCGCCGCCGACGGTCTCAAGGCGCCGGTCGTGCTGGCGGTCGGCCTGGGCGACGCCCCGGCCAAGGGCGAGGCCTTCGACAACGAGGCGCTGCGGCGCGCCGCGGGCAGCGCCGCCCGCGCGCTGTCCGGCAGCAAGAAGGCCGGCTTCGCCCTCCCGGTCGAGGACGCCGAGGCGGCCGCCGCGGTCGGCGAGGGCGCGCTGCTCGGCGCGTACACCTTCACCGCCTACCGCTCCAACGGCAACGGCAACGGCGCCAAGGGCGGCAAGAAGAACGACGGCAAGTCCGCGCCCCTGGGCGAGGTCGCGATCCTCGGCGGCAAGCCGCGCGACAAGGAGTTCAAGGCCGCCGCCGAGCGCTCCCAGGCGCTGGCCGCGGAGGTCAACCGCGCCCGCGACCTGATCAACACCCCCTCCAACGACCTGGACCCGAAGTCCTTCGCCGCCCAGGCGCAGGCCGCGGCCAAGGAGTTCGGCCTCAAGGTCGAGGTGCTGGACGAGAAGGCGCTCAAGAAGGGCGGCTACGGCGGCCTGATGGGCGTCGGCCAGGGCTCGGAGGCGCCGCCGCGGCTGGTGCGGATCGCGCACACGCACGCCAAGGCGACCAGGACCCTGGCCCTGGTCGGCAAGGGCATCACGTACGACTCGGGCGGCATCTCGCTCAAGCCGGCCGGTCACAACGAGACCATGAAGTGCGACATGAGCGGTGCGGCCGCCGTGTTCGCCGCGGTCGTGGCCGCCGCCCGGCTGGGGCTGGAGGTCAACGTCACAGGCTGGCTGGCGCTCGCCGAGAACATGCCGTCCGGCTCCGCCACCCGCCCCGGTGACGTGCTGACCATGTACAGCGGCAAGACCGTCGAGGTGCTGAACACCGACGCCGAGGGCCGCCTGGTCCTGGCCGACGCGCTGACCCGGGCCTCGGAGGAGTCGCCGGACGCCATCGTGGACGTCGCCACGCTGACCGGCGCGATGGTGCTGGCGCTGGGCCACCGCCACTTCGGGATCATGTCGAACGACGACGCCTTCCGCACCTCGATCTTCGAGATCGCGGAGGAGGTCGGCGAGCAGTCCTGGCCGATGCCGCTGCCCGACCACCTGCGCAAGGGCATGGACTCCCCGGTCGCCGACCTCGCCAACATGGGTGACCGGATGGGCGGCGGCCTGGTCGCCGGTCTCTTCCTGAAGGAGTTCGTCGGCGAGGGCATCGCCTGGGCGCACCTGGACATCGCGGGCCCGGCCTTCCACGAGGGCTCGGCCTGGGGCTACACCCCCAAGGGCGGCACCGGCTCCGCGGTGCGCACCCTGGTCCGGCTCGCCGAGCGCACCGCCGCGGGCGACCTCGGCTGACGCCGGCGTCGTCGCACCTGATATGTCCGTACGGCCCCGAGCTCACCGCCCGGGGCCGTCGGTGTGTGCGTTTGTGTACATGTTCGCCCTCAACGAAATCCGCACGTGCTTACGCACCAGTAACCCCCTCTGGGCGGCCGATCGGCCGCCCAGAGCCCGGCCCGCCGTCCCGGCTTCGTTGAACAAGTGCGAAGATGGGTTCTCGGCAGGACAGGGCCCCCCTTACCCAGGGCCGAAGTAAAAGCGGCCGAACAACAGCCGCGGCCCGGTCATCGACGACCGGCTCCGGCGCACCCATGCATGGAGGACGTGACGTGGCGAACGACGCCAGCACCGTTTTCGACCTAGTGATCCTCGGTGGCGGAAGCGGTGGTTACGCCGCTGCCCTGCGCGGGGCGCAGCTGGGCCTGGACGTCGCCCTGATCGAGAAGAACAAGCTCGGCGGCACCTGCCTGCACAACGGCTGTATCCCCACCAAGGCGCTGCTGCACGCCGGTGAGATCGCGGATCAGGCTCGCGAGGCCGCCCAGTTCGGTGTCAAGACCTCGTACGAGGGCATCGACATCGCGGGTGTGCACAAGTACAAGGACGACGTGATCTCGGGCCTGTACAAGGGCCTGCAGGGCCTGGTCGCCTCCCGCAAGGTGACCTACATCGAGGGCGAGGGCCGGCTGTCCTCCCCGACCTCCGTCGCGGTCAACGGCCAGCAGGTCCAGGGCCGCCACATCCTGCTGGCGACCGGCTCCGTGCCGAAGTCGCTGCCGGGCCTGGACATCGACGGCAACCGCATCATCTCCTCGGACCACGCGCTGACGCTGGACCGCGTCCCGGAGTCCGCGATCATCCTGGGCGGCGGCGTCATCGGCGTCGAGTTCGCCTCGGCGTGGAAGTCCTTCGGCACCGACGTCACCGTCATCGAGGGCCTCAAGCACCTCGTCCCGGTCGAGGACGAGAACAGCTCCAAGCTGCTGGAGCGGGCCTTCCGCAAGCGCGGCATCAAGTTCAACCTCGGCACCTTCTTCGACAAGGCCGAGTACACCGCCGACGGCGTCAAGGTCACCCTCGCCGACGGCAAGACCTTCGAGGCCGAGGTGCTGCTGGTCGCGATCGGCCGCGGGCCGGTCTCGGCGGGCCTGGGCTACGAGGAGCAGGGCGTCGCGATGGACCGCGGCTACGTCCTGGTCGACGAGTACATGCAGACCAACGTTCCGACGATCTCCGCCGTCGGCGACCTCGTCCCCACCCTCCAGCTCGCGCACGTCGGCTTCGCCGAGGGCATGCTGGTGGCGGAGCGGCTGGCCGGCCAGAAGGTCGTCCCGATCGACTACGACGGCGTGCCGCGCGTGACGTACTGCCACCCCGAGGTCGCTTCGGTGGGTATCACCGAGGCCAAGGCCAAGGAGCTGTACGGCGCCGACAAGGTCGTCGCTCTGAAGTACAACCTCGCGGGCAACGGCAAGAGCAAGATCCTCAAGACCACGGGCGAGATCAAGCTCGTCCAGGTCAAGGACGGTGCCGTGGTCGGCGTCCACATGGTCGGTGACCGTATGGGCGAGCAGGTCGGTGAGGCCCAGCTGGTCTACAACTGGGAGGCCCTGCCGGCCGAGGTGGCGCAGCTCGTGCACGCGCACCCGACGCAGAACGAGGCTCTCGGCGAGGCCCACCTGGCCCTGGCCGGCAAGCCCCTCCACTCCCACGACTGACCCCAGTCCCGGGCGCGACCACATCCGCAATTCGTAAGGAGCAACCGAAACCATGGCGGTTTCCGTAACCCTGCCGGCGCTCGGCGAGAGCGTCACCGAGGGCACCGTCACTCGCTGGCTGAAGGCCGAGGGTGAGCGCGTCGAGGCCGACGAGCCGCTGCTCGAGGTCTCGACCGACAAGGTCGACACCGAGATCCCGGCCCCGGCCGCCGGCGTCCTGTCCTCCATCAAGGTGGCCGAGGACGAGACGGTCGAGGTCGGCGCCGAGCTGGCCATCATCGACGACGGCACCGGCGCGCCGGCGGCGGCTCCGGCCCCCGCCGCCGCCGAGGCCCCCGCGGCCCAGCCGCAGCCCGAGCCCACCCCGGCTCCGGCCGCCGCGCCGGCCCCCGCCGCCGCCCCCGCGGGCGGTGCCGAGGCCACCGGCACCGACGTGGTACTCCCCGCGCTCGGCGAGAGCGTCACCGAGGGCACCGTCACCCGCTGGCTGAAGGAGGTCGGCGAGGAGGTCCAGGCCGACGAGCCGCTGCTGGAGGTCTCCACCGACAAGGTCGACACCGAGATCCCGGCCCCGGTCTCCGGCACCCTGCTGCAGATCGTCGTCGGCGAGGACGAGACCGCCGAGGTCGGCGCGAAGCTCGCCGTGATCGGTGCCGCGGGTGCCGCTCCGGCCGCCGCGCCCGCCCCGGCCGCTCCGGCCCCCGCCGCCGCCCCGGCTCCGGCCCCCGCGCCGGCTCCGGCCCCCGCCCCGGCGCCTGCTCCGGCTCCGGCTCCGGCCCCCGCGCCGGCTCCCGCTCCGGCTCCGGCTCCGGCCGCCGCCCCGGCTCCCGTCACCCCGGCCCCGGCCGCCGGTGAGGGCGAGGGCGCGTACGTCACCCCGCTGGTGCGCAAGCTCGCCGCGGAGAGCGGCGTCAACCTCGCCACGGTCAAGGGCACCGGCGTCGGTGGCCGGATCCGCAAGCAGGACGTCATCGCCGCCGCCGAGGCCGCCAAGGCCGCCGCGCCGGCCGCCGCCGCCCCGGCCGCGGTGTCGAAGGCCCCGGCCATCGAGGCGTCCCCGCTGCGCGGTCAGACCGTCAAGATGCCGCGGATGCGCAAGGTCATCGGCGACAACATGATGAAGGCCCTGCACGGCCAGGCGCAGCTGACCTCCGTGGTCGAGGTGGACATCACCGCGATCATGCGGATGCGCAACAAGGCCAAGGACGCCTTCGCGCAGCGTGAGGGCGTCAAGCTCTCCCCGATGCCGTTCTTCGTCAAGGCCGCCGTCCAGGCGCTGAAGGCCCACCCGGTCGTCAACGCCCGGATCAACGAGGACGAGGGCACCATCACCTACTTCGACACCGAGAACGTCGGTATCGCGGTGGACGCGGAGAAGGGCCTGATGACCCCGGTCATCAAGGGCGCCGGTGACCTCAACATCGCCGGTATCGCCCGCAAGACGGCGGACCTGGCGGGCAAGGTGCG
Source organism: Streptomyces sp. NPDC043738 (assembly GCF_056436545.1). NCBI lineage: Bacteria > Bacillati > Actinomycetota > Actinomycetes > Kitasatosporales > Streptomycetaceae > Streptomyces > Streptomyces sp. NPDC043738. The sequence continues at coordinate 34,034 of NZ_JBWKCJ010000033.1, forward strand.
CGCGAACAAGATCACGCCGGACGAGCTGTCCGGTGCGACCTTCACCATCAGCAACACCGGTTCGCGCGGCGCCCTGTTCGACACCGTCATCGTGCCCCCGAACCAGGTCGGCATCCTGGGCATCGGTGCGACCGTCAAGCGCCCGGTGGTCATCAACCACCCGGACCTCGGCGAGACCATCGCGGTGCGCGACATGACCTACCTCGCGCTCTCCTACGACCACCGTCTGGTGGACGGCGCCGACGCCGCCCGCTACCTGACCACGGTCAAGCAGATCCTGGAGGCCGCCGAGTTCGAGACCGAGATCGGTCTGTAAGGCTCGCTCACCGGCCACGCGTGTGCCCCCGTCCGGAGCTTCCGGACGGGGGCACCGTCGTTCCCTCCCGGACCGCTACTGTGTCGTCACCGCGATCCGGGGGGAGCCGATGGCACGCGAACAAGTCGACGACTTAGTGGTGGTCCTGCCGGGCATCCTGGGCAGCCGGCTCCTGGACGCCGACGGCCATGAGGTGTGGGGGCCGTCCGGCGGAGCGGTATGGCGGGCCATCCACACCTTCGGACGCTCCGTTAAGGCCCTCACCCTCCCGTCCGACCTCGGGGACGACCATCCCGGCGACGGGGTGCGCGCACACGGCGTCATGCCGACCCTGCACGCGCTGCCCGGAGTGGGCCCGGTCGTCGACGGGTACACCGGGCTGCTCGACTGGCTCGAAGGGCTCTTCACGCTGCGCCGTCGCCGCCCCGGCGAGGGGGACGACGTCCCGGCGAACCTCCTGGCGTTCGCCTACGACTGGCGCCTGTCGTGCCGGTACAACGCAGAGCGCCTCAAGGAACGGGTGGAGCGGGCCCTGGCGCAGTGGCGCGACTCGGCACCGCGGCGCCGGGCGGCCCGGGTGGTCTTCCTCTGCCACTCCATGGGCGGGCTGGTGGCCCGCCATTACGTCGAGTGCCTGGGCGGCTTCGAGATCACCAGGCGGGTGGTCACCCTGGGGACACCGCACCGCGGGTCGCTCAGCGCGCTCGTCCACCTGGTCAACGGGCTCCGCGTGGGCTGGGGGCCGTGGGCCGTCCACCTCACCGACTTCGCCCGCAGCCTGCCCTCCCTGCACCAGATCACCCCCGACTACGCCTGTCTCGTCCAGCCGGGCGGCCTTCGCCACCCGCGGGAGGCCGCGGGGCTGGTGGGGGTGGACGAGACACTGCTGCGCGACGCGAGCGCGTTCCACGCGGGGATCCGGCGGGCGGCGGCCACCCGCCCCGGTTGCGGGGCCGAGCTCCTGCCGGTCGTGGGGGTGCGTCAGCCCACGCCCACGACGGCCGAGATCGCCGGTGAACGGCTTCGGCCGCAGGACACCATCGACGGCCTCGACGAGGGCGGAGACGGCCGGGTGCCCCGGCTCTCGGCGGCACCGGCCGGCACGCCGACCGGATACACCCCCTGCGAGCAGCACGGTTCGCTGCAGAACGGGCGCGGCGTACGCGATGCCCTGTGGGGCTGGCTCGCGGCCGAGCCCCCCTACCACCGGACACCGCTCCATGATCCGGTCCCCTTGAGCGTGCACGCCCCGGAGCTGCTGCCGGCGGGCGCGCCCTACGACCTGACGGTCACGGTCCCGCCCGAGGTGCCGGGCGGGGACGAACTCGCGATCAGCGCGACGCTCCACCCCGTGGAGTCGGGACGCCCGCTGCGGCACACGCTCGGCAATCGCGGCGACGGCCGCTACGCGACCTCCTTCCCCGCCCCGGCCCCCGGGCCCTATCGCGTGGCGGTGGGCGTGACCGGCCGTCAGGACTCGTCGGTGACGGCGCTGCTGCTGGTGGGCGAGGGCGATGGGTGAACGCGGCGGCCACGGCACCGCGCTGGGCGTCGTCGTCGAGTCGTACGACCGGCCGGCCTTCCCCGTCCTGCCCGGCGCGCGGCGGCAGATGAGCGAGCTGTGCGCCCTCCTGCAGGAGTACGGCTACGCCCCCCGGCTCCTTGCGGACCCGGCGCGGGACGAGGTGCGCGACGCGGTGCGGTCCTGGTCGGGGCGGTGGCGGGACGACGGCCGCCACGGGCCCGCGGTGGTGCTGTGGTCCGGGCACGCCGAGCTGTCCCACGGCGCGTTACGGCTCATCACCCGTGACACCGCCGACATCGGGGACGAGGAAGAGACCTACTCCACCGAACTGCTGGCGTCGGCCGCCCTGCGGTGCGGCGCCGACCAGATCCTGCTCGTGGTCGACACCTGCCACTCGGGGGCCGGCGTACTGCCCGCGCTGCGCAAGGCCCTGCAGACCTGGGCGGAGCGGACCCTGCCCGAGGGCCGGTCCGCCTGGCTCGGGGTGGTGGCGAGCTGTCAGCCCGAGGAACGGGCCCACGGCCGGGGCGTGCTGCTGGACACCCTCACCCGGGTGCTGCGCGAAGGGCCCGGCGGGTCCGCCTACCGGCACGAGTGGAGCGTACGCAACCGGGGGGTGACCGGCGCGACGGTGGTCGAGGCCGCCCTGGCCCAGTGGCCGCGGGACAGCCAGCGGCCGTTGTTCGTCAGCTCGGGCAGCGCACAGCCGATCTTCCGCAACCCCCGGTGGCGCCGGGAGGCCGGAGAGGACCTGGTGGAGCATCTGGTCCTGGCCGCGCGCGGAGCCTCCGGCGCGGAGGAGGGCTGGTTCTTCACGGGTCGCCGCCGGGTGCTGGGTTCCATCGTGTCGTGGATGCGGGCCGCCCGGCCCGGCCTGTTCCAGGTGACCGGCAGCGCCGGGTCCGGCAAGTCGGCGGTGCTCGGCCGGATCGCCACCCTCTCCGACCCCCGGCAGCGCGCCGCCACGCTCGCGCACGGGGCGCTCGGCGACCTCCCCGACCCCGGCGAGGGCAGCGTCGACGCGGCGCTGCATCTGCGCGGGCTGAACGCACCGCAGATCGCGACGGCCCTCGCGGACAAGCTGGGCCTACCGGTGCCGCGGACCCCGTCGGCGCTGATCAAGGAGCTGGAGGACCCCGACGCCGCCGGGGAGCGGCCGCCGCTGATCGTCCTGGACGGACTGGACGAGGCCGCCCCCGAGAGTTCCGAAGCCATCGTCGAGCAGCTGCTGGCACCGCTGAGCCGGGTGGCGTCGGTGCTGCTCGGGTCCCGCGACCGGCCGTTTCGTCCGCACGGCGCCCGCCGGCCCACGCTGGACGACGCGCTCACCCGGTTCGTCAGCACCACGGAGCTGGTCGATCTCGACGAGGAGCCGGACACCGCCGAGGACGTGGCGGCGTATGTGGGGCTGCGGCTGCGGTCGGAGGGCATCGCCGACCACCGCGTCCGGGAAGTGGCCCCCCGGCTGGCCGAGCGGGCCGTGGCGAGCGCCGGCGGCTTCCTCTTCGCCCGCCTGGTCACCACGTCCCTGATCCGCAGGTGGCACGAGCACGGCGAGGAGGCGTGGAACACGGCGCTCCCCGCCTCGATCGCGGCGGCCTTCGAGGAGGACCTGGACAACGGCCCGCCGCACCCCGGCGCGCAACGCCCCGGCGCGGCCCGCGAGTTGCTGACCGCGCTCGCCTGGAGCGCCGACAAGGGCATGCCCGCCGGAGGCGTCTGGGAGATGGCCGCGTCGGCCTGCAGCCACGAGGGCCGGACCTACCAGGCGGCCGATCTGGACTGGGTCCTGACCGCCTACGGCCAGTACATCGTGGAGGACACCGACGGTCTGCAGGCCGTCTACCGCCTCTACCACCGCGAGCTGATGAACCATCTGAGGTACGCCTCGCTGCGGGAGAAGGACGGCGGGGAGGCGATCTGCCGGGCGATGGTCGCACGGCTCCGGGACGGTTACGAGCGGGGCGTCCCGAAGGAGCAGGTGCCGCCCTACCTGTACTACGCCCTGCCCGGCCATGTGCTGATGGCGGGCGACCTGGGCATCGCCCTGCTGCGGGACCTGGTCCCGCTCGACGAGCAGACCTTCCTGCCCGCCCTCGCGGTCGCGCTCAACGACCACGCGCTGATCGTGACCGCCTCGGACGGTCCCCGGGCCGCCCTCGCCCAGGTCGAAGAGGCCGTCGCCATCCGCAGATCGCTGATGCCCGCCGACCCGGAGGCCCACCGGCTGTTCTTCGCCGGCTCCCTGTTGCAGCTCGCCCAGTGCCGTTCGGGCGCGGGGGACCGGGAGGGCGCCTCGGCGGCGGCCCGGGAGGCCGCCGACTCCTATCGGGAACTCGTCAGGTTGAGCGCCGCCGACTTCCTGCCCGGCCTCGCCGGGTCCCTGCACCTCCTCGTGCGCTGCCTCAGGGACGCCGGGGACCGCAAGGGCGCGCTGGCGGCGGCGCAGGAGGCCACCGAGGCCTACCGGGAGCTGTCCACCACAGGCGGTGCCGCCTACCTCCCCGACCTGGCGGACTCGCTGCACCTCCTCGCCAACCGGCTCGTCGAGGCCGGCGAGCTCGCCTCCGCGCTGGCCGCGGCCAGGGAGGCGGTGGAGATCAGCCGCCCCTTCGCCGAGGCCGATCCGTCGGTCTACCTCGACGGATACGCGATGTTCCTCAACACCTTCGCCACCTCCCTCGCCCGGACCGGCGCCTACCAGGCCGCGCTGCGACCGGCGATGGCGGCCACCGAGGCCCATCGCGCACTCGCCGGGAAGGACCGTGCCACCGCGCTCCCCGGGCTCGCCGCCTGCCTGCACAACCTGTCGCTGTGCCTCAGCCGCGCGGGAGAGCCGGAAGCGGCCCTCTCGGCGGCGAACGAGGCGGCCGAGACCGCCCGTGAACTGGCCGTGGCGGATGCCGTCGAGCACCTGCCCCGGTACGCGGTCGCGCTCGGCAACCTCGGCGATCGTGCCGCCGACTGCGGCCGCGACGAGGAGGCGCTGGCCCTCGCGCGGCGCTCCACGGAGATCTGCCGTGAACTGGTGAACCTGAGCCGCGAGACCCACCTCCCGGCGCTGGCCTCCGCACTGCACCATCTCTCCCTCCGGCTGGCCGCGGTCCGGCAGGACGCCGCCGCGCGCGCGTCCTGCCAGGAGGCCACGGATCTCTACCGCGCCCTGGAGGAGGAGAGCCCCGGCGGGTACCGGCACGAGCTCGCCACCTGCTGCGAGACCCTCGCTCTCCGGCTGGCCGAGCACGGGGAGACCGCGACGGCCCTGCCACTGGCCCGCGAGGCGGTGGACCTGCGGCGCGCGCTCGCCCGGACCGCGCCGCTGCCCCCGCGCCTTTCCTCACTCGCGGGCGCGCTCGAATCCCTCGCGGAGTGCGAGGCGGCCCGCGGCAGCGCGGAGGCCGCCCACGACGCGGCGACGGAGGCGCTCGGTGTCCGTCGCCGGCTCGCCGAGGCCGACCCCGCCGCCCATGTCCCCGCGCTCGCAGGCGCCCTGTGGCAGCACGCGAATCAGCTGGCCGACTCGGCGGACCCCCTAGGCGCCCTGGGCCCGGCCCGGGAAGCCGTGGCCCTCCTCCGTCCACTGTGCGGGCCGCACTCCACGGCCTACCGGCTGTCCCTGGCCAACGCGCTCAGTACGCTCGCCCGGGCCGAGTCGATGTGCGACAACGCCCAGGAGGCGCTGGCCGCCGCCCAGGAAGCCGTCGACACCCACCGCGCGCTGGTCCGGGACGGCGTCGGCGCCCGCCGTCGCTCCGTCGCCGGCTCGCTGCTGAATCTGGCCCGCTGTCAGGCGCGGGCCAAGGACCCCTCGGCCGCGGCGGCCTCGGCCCGGGAAGCCGTCGAGGGCTTCCTCGAACTCGCGCGGGTCTCCCCCGTCCCCCACCTCGACGCCGTGCTGAGCGCGCTGTCCGAGTTGACCGACCACCTGTCCGTCATCGAGCAGATCGCCGCTGTCCGGCCCTTCTACGACACCGCCGTCGACGTCCTGGCGGACCATCCGGCCGTCGTGCGCCGGCTGCGGTACGAGCGCACGACGCTGCTGCTGTACGAGGAGGACCTCGGTCCCGGGACCGAGGAGCTGATCCGGTTCCTGACCGAGGCCCCCGAGGTGCGCGACAAGGCCACCTTCGGCGCACGGGACTTCCTGCGCAATCCTCCGGACGACGACCACGACCGGGTCCGCGCCGCCTGGGTCGACGCCACGGGGAGCGCCCCGCCGGCCTGGCTGGCCCTGCCCGCCTGGGCCTTCTCGCTCGCCTACGGCTGGCTCGGCTGCCCGGACTGGACCGCGGCCCGCCGCTACTGGGAGCAGCACGAGGAGCGCCTCACCACCCCGGAGGCCACCGCCGCCATGACGGAGCTGTCGATGGTCGACTGGGCCGAGCAGGACGCCGGACACCTCCTGCATCTCATGCGGCGGATACCCGCGACCGGCGCGGACGCCGCGTTCCTGCCGTTCGTGCTCTCCGACCGCCTGGGCGCCTGGGTCCTCGACGAGCCCCGTACCGAGGTCCACGACGCCGTGCTGCACCTCGCCCGGCACGACGGCGTCGACGCCGCACAGCGCTGGCTGGAGCGACCACCGGACCTCGCGCGGCGGGCCCGGCAGGCCGGCGTCGCGCTCGATGCCGTGACCCTGCGGCACTGCGCCGTCCTCGAACGTGCTTTGCTGGGAGATCACTACACGGCGCGGGTCCACCTCGCCGTCGCGGACATCCTCTCCGGCACGGCGGCGTCCGCCGCGGCGATCCCCTCCGCGCCGGGCGAGGCCGTAAGGGACCGCGCGATCGAGGACCTCGTCGAGATCATGACGCGGCAGCCCGGCCACGCGGTCCCCCTGCGCGGTCTGCTCACGTCGGTCCTCGCCCGTGACCTGGATAATGACGTCCGACCGCTCGGCCCTTGAAGGAGCACGTCATGACCCCGCCCGTCGTCCATTCGCTGCGCGAGCAGATCCGCGAGCACATCCTCGAGGGGATCGTCAGCGGCCGCTGGCAGCCGGGCGAGCGGATCGTGGAGCGGCGGATCGCGGTGGAGCTGGAGGTCAGCCAGACGCCCGTGCGCGAGGCGCTGCGGGAGCTGGAGTCGCTGCAGCTGATCGAGTCGGCGCCGAACAAGGGCGTACGGGTGCGGAATCTGACCGCGGACGACCTCAAGGAGAGCTACCCGGTGCGGGCCGGGCTGGAGCAGGTGGCCGCGGAGCTGGCGGCCGGGCGGCTGGCCGAGGACACCGCGGCGCTGGAGCGGGAGGTGGCGGCGCTGCGCGAGGCGGATCGGGCCGGTGACGGCGAGGCGCAGGTGCGGCACACGGTGGCCTTCCACCGGGAGATCGTGCGGGCGGCCGGCAACGCCGTGCTGCTGCACACCTGGGAGTCGCTGGGCATCGAGGTCTGGACGACGCTGTCGATCCGCTGGTTCAGCCCCGAGCCGCGGGCGCACGCGCAGGACCATCAGGAGATCGTGGACGCGTTCCGGCGACGCGACCCGAAGATCGGGGCCCTGCTCAAGAGCCATGTGCTGAGCTGCGCTCCGAGGGTCTGAGGGCCTTCGGACCGGCCCCGCGGCCCCCTTTTCTCGCTGGCACGGCGTGCCCCAAAATGCGGCACCCCGTGCCGACCTGCAGTGATTCGCTCGTTGAGCGTTGATCGATCATCGATCAGAGGCGTATCGTCATCTGCCGGGGCGCGACACCCTGCCTGCCGAAACTGCCGAACTCGCACATCGGTGTCGTCGAGTTCCCGCCGTACCCCCTCCGGGCGCGCGGCCCGGACTCGACGACACCCCCGAGCCTCCCGTCCGGAAAGGGGCCACCCATGCCCGAACCCGTGCGCCTGCCGTACAGCCAGCTCGACCAGTTCCCGGACCGTGACCCCGAGGAGACGGCCGAGTGGCGCCAGTCCCTGGACGCCGTCACCGAGGCGGCCGGTCCGCACCGCGCCGCCTATCTGATGCGCCGCACCCTGGAGAACTCGGGGCTGGCACTGCCCCAGCTCCTGGAGAGCGACTACCTGAACACCATCCCCACCGCCGCCGAACCCGCGATTCCGGGTGACGAGGCGATGGAGGCCCGGATCGCCGCCTGGAACCGCTGGAACGCGGCCGCGATGGTCTCCCGCGGCTCCAAGTACGGGGTCGGCGGACACATCGCCACCTTCGCCTCCGCGGCCTGGCTCTACGAGACGGGCTTCAACCACTTCTTCCGCGGCAAGGAAGGCGACGGCAGCGGCGACCAGCTCTACATCCAGGGCCACGCCGCGCCCGGCATCTACGCCCGCGCCTTCCTCGACGGCCGCCTCACCGAGGAGCACCTCGACAACTTCCGCCGCGAGGCCGGCGGCAAGGGCATCCCGTCCTACCCCCACCCGCGACGGCTGCCCTGGCTGTGGGAGTTCCCGACCGTCTCCATGGGTCTGGGCCCGCTCTCCGCCATCTACCAGGCGCGCTTCAACCGCTACCTGACCAACCGCGGCATCAAGGACGTCTCCGACTCCCACGTCTGGGCGTTCCTGGGCGACGGCGAGATGGACGAGCCCGAGTCGACGGCGGCACTCGCACTGGCGAGCCGCGAGGGCCTGGACAACCTCACCTTCGTCATCAACTGCAACCTGCAGCGCCTGGACGGCCCGGTCCGCGCCAACTTCAAGATCGTGCAGGAGCTGGAGGCCCAGTTCCGCGGCGCCGGCTGGAACGTCGTCAAGACCCTGTGGGGCACCGCCTGGGACGAGCTCTTCCGGCTCGACACCACCGGCGCGCTGGCCCGCCGTCTGCGCGAGGTGCCCGACGCCCAGTTCCAGACCTACGCGACCCGCGACGCGGCCTACATACGCGACCACTTCTTCGGCGCCGAGCCCGCCCTCACCGAGATGGGCAGGCTGCTCGGCGACGACAAGATCCTGGAGTGCTTCCACTTCTCGCGCGGCGGCCACGAGGCACGCAAGGTGTACGCGGCGTACCGGGCCGCCGTGGAGCACAAGGGCGCCCCGACCGTGATCCTCGCGCAGACGGTCAAGGGCTTCACCCTCGGCAAGGGCTTCGAGTCCAAGAACGCCAACCACCAGATGAAGAAGCTGACCGTGGACGAGTTCAAGGTCATGCGCGACCTGCTCGAACTCCCCATCTCGGACGGCGACTTCACCGACGGCCAGGTGCCCTACGGCCACCCCGGCGCCGACTCCCCCGAGGTCCGCTACCTCCAGGAGCGCCGCGCGGCACTCGGCGGCCCGGCCCCGGCCCGCCGCGTCCACCCCCTCGCGCCCCTGCCCGCCCCGGCCGACAAGGCCTTCGCCGCCTTCGACAAGGGCTCCGGCAACCAGTCCGTGGCCACGACCATGGCCTTCGTCCGCCTGGTCAAGGACCTCATCCGCGACAAGGAGACCGGCAGGCGCTGGGTGCCGATCGTCCCCGACGAGGCGCGCACCTTCGGCATGGAGTCGCTCTTCCCGTCCCTGGGCATCTACTCCCCCAAGGGCCAGACGTACGAGCCGGTCGACCGCGACCAGCTGATGTACTACAAGGAAGCCAAGGACGGCCAGATCCTCAACGAGGGCATCACCGAGGCCGGTTCGATGGCGGACTTCATCGCCGCCGCCACCGCGTACGCCACGCACGGCGAGACGATGATCCCCTTCTACATCTTCTACTCGATGTTCGGCTGGCAGCGCACCGCCGACCAGATGTGGCAGCTCGGCGACCAGCTCGGCAAGGGCTTCCTCGTCGGCGCCACGGCCGGCCGTACGACGCTGACCGGTGAGGGCCTGCAGCACGCGGACGGCCACTCGCCGATGATCGCGGCGACGAACCCGGCGGCGCTGACGTACGACCCGGCGTTCGCGTACGAGGTCGCGGCGATCGTCAAGGACGGTCTGCGCAGGATGTACGGGGAGAGCGCCCCCGGCGAGGACTCCAACGTCTTCTACTACCTGACCGTCTACAACGAGCCGATGCCCCAGCCGGCCAAGCCCGAGGGCGTCGACGAGGGCATCGTCCGCGGCCTGTACCGCTTCAACACCGCGGCCACGGCGGGAGTCGCGGCGCCCGCGAGCGCCCCGGCGATCCAGCTGCTGGCCTCCGGCACGGCGATCCACTGGGCGCTGGGTGCCCAGCGGATGCTCGCCGAGGAGTGGGGCGTGGCCGCCGACGTGTGGTCCGCGACCTCCTGGACCGAGCTGCGGCGCGACGCCATGGAGGCCGACGCGGCCGCCCTGAACGGCGAGGACCGCACGCCGTACGTCCGCGAGGCGCTCAGCGGTGCCGAGGGCCCGGTGCTGGCCGTCAGCGACTACATGCGCCAGGTCCCGGACCAGATCGCGCAGTGGGTCGAGCAGGACTACACCTCGCTCGGCGCGGACGGCTTCGGCCTGTCCGACACCCGTGACGCGGCCCGCCGCCACTTCGGCGTCGACGCCGAGTCGATCGTGATCGCCGCACTGGCCCGGCTCGCCCGCCGCGGCGAGGTACCGGCCTCCGCGGTCAAGGAGGCCCGGGAACGATACGGGTTCTGAGGCCCTCCGAAACCTGGAGGACACCCCCCATCTCCCGTGCGGAGGCGACCTTCCCGCGCCCGGAGCCTCCGCACGGGATTCCACTGGCCCGGCCGGTCATGCCCTGATTACGGCCGGGCCTTCCCCACCCCCGACCACGACCGGGCGGCCCGCTCTCGCGCCGCCCGGCGTTGTCAGTGCCCCCCGGCATCATGGGGGCATGCGTGCTGCACGGCTGATCAAGATGGTGCTGCTGCTCCAGGCGCGGCCGTCGATGACGGGCGCGGAGCTGGCGCGGGAGCTGGAGGTCTCCGAGCGGACGGTCGTGCGCGATGTCCTCTCCCTCTCCGAGGCCGGGGTGCCGGTCTACGCGGACCGGGGCCGGGCCGGCGGCTACCGCCTCATAGGCGGCTACCGCACCCGCCTCACGGGCCTGGGCCGCAGCGAGGCGGAGGCCCTCTTCCTGTCCGGAGTGCCCTCCGCCCTGCGGGAGATGGGCCTGGCCGACGCCGCGTCCGCCGCCCGTCTGAAGGTCTCCGCCGCGCTGCTGCCCGAGTTGCGGGACGCCGCGACGGGCGCCGCCCAGCGCTTCCACCTCGACGCACCCGCCTGGTATCAGGAGCCCGAGACCCCCGCCCTGCTGCCCGTGATCGCCGACGCGGTCTGGGACGACCGCCGCGTCCGCGCCCGCTACCTCCGCAAGGACACCGAGGTGGAGCGGGAGTTGGAGCCGTACGGCCTCGTGCTGAAGGCGGGGGTGTGGTATCTGGCGGCACGCTCCCAGGGGGACTTCCGGGTGTATCGGGTGGACCGGTTCACCGCCGTCGAGGCCACCGGGGACGCCGGGGGTGACCGGAGCGGCGCGGCCCGGTTCACCCGCGACGCCTCCTTCGACCTGCCCGCGTTCTGGGCGGAGCGGGCCGCGCAGTTCGCGCGCTCGATCCTGCGCGAGGAGGTGGTGCTGCGGCTCTCCGCGCGCGGTGTGCGGCAACTGCCGTACGTCACCGAACGCGCGGCGGCCCGCGAGGCGATCGACGCGGCGCGGGCGGCCGGCGGTCCCGACCCGCAGGGGCGGCTGACCGTCACCCTGCCCGTGGAGTCCGACGAGGTCGCCTACGCCCAGCTGCTGGCGCTCGGCCCGGAGGGCGAGGTACTGGCGCCCCCCGGGCTTCGCGAGCGCCTGGCGGCGGCCGCCCGCCGGACGGCGGCCCTGTACACGGAGCCGGGCGGATCGGGCGGTGCGGAGTCCGGCAGGGGTGGTCCAGGGCCTGTCCGGCTCTGACCCATCGGACAGGCCCTAGCGGTAGTCCGCCGCGCTGCCGTCCTTCCCTCCGAAGACCACGTCCTCGAAGTAGCCGGAGCAGTCCGGCCGGGAGCCGTCCGTGTCGGTGAAGTCGTACTCCTTCGCCAGTTGGCCGCTGGAGAGCGACCGACCGCTCCAGCGCTGCTTGTCCGGGTCGGCGGCCAGCGCCCGTACACCGCGGGCGATCAGCGCCGGCGACTCGGCGATGGCGAAGTGCGGCTCCTGGGCGACCGCGTCGCGCCAGGTCTCCTCCGTCACCCCGAAGTGGTCCAGCATCTCCTCGGACCGCAGGAAGCCGGGGGTGAGCGAGACCGCCGTGCCGCCGTACTCCCTCAGCTCGGCGGCGAGGCCGAAGGCGATGCGGTGCGGGGCGCATTTGGTGAGGTCGAAGCAGAGGTTGTCGCGGTAGGTGCGGTTGAAGGCCTCGGTGCCGTCGGTGATCTCGACGACCAGCCCGCCGGGCCGCCCGATCAGCAGCGGCAGCGCGTAATGGCTGGTGATGACGTGGGTGTCGATGCCGAGGCGGAACATCCGCAGGCCCTTGTCCAGATCGAGGTCCCACAGCTTGGTGTCGAACTCGATCAGCCGGTCGCCGCCCCACAGGCTGTTGACCAGCACATCGAGCCGCCCCTGCTCCCGGCCGATGCGCGTCACCAGCGCCTCGACCTGCGACGGCTCCAGGTGGTCGGTCGGTACCGCGATCCCGGTGCCTCCGGCCGCGGTCACCAGCTCGGCGGTCTGCTCGATGGTCTCCGTGGGGCGGCCGACCTCGCTGACGTGCTCCCGGGTGGTCCGCCCGGTCACGTACACCAGGGCACCGGCCCGGCCCAGCTCCACCGCCATCGCCCGGCCCGCGCCGCGGGTCGCCCCGGCGACCAGCGCCACCCGGCCGGTCAGGTCGGCCGTCACGGCCCGGTCCGCACGCCCCGCTCGTTCCTCATGGCCCGTCACGTTCTCGCTCCTCGCTGTCGGATGCCGGATGCCGGTGGCTCGGTGTCGCCACCGCACATCGCGACCCTGACAGCGAATCCCGACACCTACTGTCGGGATTCAGATCCCCCGCCCGACGTGCCGTCCGCCGGCCCCTACGGCCGTAGCGCCCGTACGCTCCGCCCGTCCCGCAGCCGCCCGAGGACCTCGGCCCGCGCGTCCCGCCCCGCCGGCGCGGCGAGGGTGCCGGCCCTGCCGGCGGCCCGTACGCCGCCCGTGGCGTCGAGGCCGACCACCTCCCGGCTGCCGGCCGCGAGCAGGTACCACTTCCCCGACTTCGCCTGCCAGTGGACGTCCGCGACGACATGCGGCCCGAAGCGGCTGCAGGCCGCGGTGTCGACGGCGCGACCGGCGATCCGCCCCGGGTCGGTGGGGCGGACGGCGGGCGGCAGGAACTGGACGGCCACGGTGCCGGGGCCGCGCCAGGTGTCGGCGCGGGTGCAGACCCAGGCCGCCCTGCCACCGCCCTCGGGAAGGGGCTGCTCGGCGAACGCCCAGTTGTCGACCGAGCGCACCCCGGCGCCGCGCAGGGAGCCCAGCCGGCAGGCCGTACGGGCCCAGTTCTGCAGCGCCGGCGGGTCGGTCGCCTCGCGCGGCCCGCCGACGGTGCCCGGCCCGACGGCGGCGGGCGGCGGCGTATAGGTCAGATGGACGGGCACGAGATCGTCGAGGTCGGCGAGGAGGAAGGCGGGCAGGGCCGCTCCGAGCCGCGTCGAGGGGCGGAACTGCGCCACCGGCCAGCGTCCGCAGCCGGCGCCCGCCCCGGGCGGCGTGGCGATCCGGTCGGTGACCCCGTCCGGGGCGACATGCAGCCCGTGCGGCGGGGCCCCGGGCACCAGCAGGTCGCGGACGGCGACATCGGAGATCCAGGGCGCGAGGAGGTAGCGCATCCAGCCGTTGCCGCGGCCGATCACCAGCCCGGCGCTGGTGGCCGGATCCGCGTCGTCGACGCGCGCGAAGTGCAGGGTGGGGGTGGCGTCCTCGGGCTCGGCGTAGCGGACCAGCCGCTCGCCGTCGTGGAAGACCACGACCATGACGTTGTCGATCAGGCCCGCGTAGAGCAGCTGCGGTGGACGGCCGGGCGGGCGGGTGGAGGTGCCGGCGGTCGCCGTGATCCGGGCGTCCTCGGGCGGCGCCGCCCAGACCCGCAGCGCCCGTGCCAGCAGCTCCTTGTCACCGGTCTCCCGGCCGCGGGCGGGCCAGGCGGTGAAGTCCACCCGCGTGGTGCCGGCCCACTGCTCGTTGGGGGTGCGCAGCAGCCGGGCCGGGTCCAGCGCCTGCTGGGCCTCGGTCGGGGCGCGGCCGGAGGGGTCGCCGTCGCCGCCCGGCACCACCGCCGCCACCCCCGCGCCGAGCGCCAGCACGGCCGCCAGCGCGAGCGAGGCCCGCACCCGCTGGCGGCGGCGCAGCAGGTCCGTCGGCCGGGTCTGCACCGTGCACGGGTCGAACTCCCCGGAGTTCAGCAGGGCGGGCGCATCGGCCCCGGTCTCCCGCTCCAGCAGCCCGGCCGCCCGCTGCGCCGCCTCCGCGTCCTCGACCCCGGCCCGCTCCAGTACGGCCCGCGCCGTGTCCTCGTCCAGGCCCTCCAGGTGCCCCAGCCCGACGGCGGCCCGCACCGGCGCCGGGACCGCGGACAGCGCCTGGTCCAGGGCGAGTTCGTCGGCGCCGCCGGCCCGCGGGAAGAGCCGCAGCCCCCAGACGACGGGCACGGCCGGCAGCACCCGGCCGGGCCGGCCCTCCTGCGCCAGGGCCAGCCGCAGGATCCGCAGCCGTACGAGGTCGTAGCCGGACTCGGGCGCCGGGCCGCGCTGGGCCGGCAGCCCGCGGGCCGGGCGGCGGCGGCCGGCCCGCGGCAGGGCCCGCTGGACCAGTCCGTGGGCGGTCAGGACCCGGCGGTGGCGGCCCATCGAGGGGGGCAGCACGAGGTAGGCGAGGCGGACGAGTCGTGGGTAGTGCTCGACGATGGCCGCCTCGGCCCGTTCGACGTCGGCCCGGGTGCGTTCGTCCATGGGCATGGCGTGAAACAGCCCTTCGCGAAGTGGCGGATTTGCCGTCTATGCCGTCGTTTGGTCGTTGCACGCCTTCCAACGAGTGATTCTTGGGACGGTCACACGACGGTTCGCCCGCACGGGGCACGAAGAGGGGCGGACGCACACCGGTCCGAGCGGCCGTCAGCACGGCGTGCGGCAGTTCACCGGTCCGGATAACGACACCGTCGCATCTGGGGTAGTCCGCATGCGTGGCACGGCGCCAAGGCGGATGCTGGAGCGGTGATGGAAGAGACGGAGTTCTGGGAGCTGGTCGACCACTCCCGCGCGGCAGCGGAGGGCGACCCGGAGGAGCAGGCCGACGCGCTGGTCGAGCGGCTGCTCGGGCTCGACCCGGACACCGTCGTGGACTTCGCCCGCCACTTCGAGTCCCGCTACAACCGGGCGTACACGTGGGACCTGTGGGCCGCGGCCTCGATCCTGCTCGGCGGCGCCAGCGACGACGCCTTCGACTACTTCCGCTGCTGGCTGATCGGCCAGGGCCGGGAGATCTTCGAGGGCGCGCTGCACGACCCGGACCAGCTCGCCGAGCTGCTGGACGACTTCGACGAGGCGGTGGACGGCGACGCCGAGGAGCTGGGGTACGCGGCCGACGAGGCGTACGAGCGGATGACCGGCGGGGTGATGCCGGACCTGGAGCTCCCCCCGCCGCCCCGCGAACCGCTCGGCGGCTACCTCGACTTCGACGACGACCAGAGCCTGGCGGAGCGCTTCCCCCTGCTGTGGGACCGGTTCAAGCCGTAGGGCGCGGCCGGCGCCGGTCGCCGTCAGCACGGCGGACGGACCGCAGATGTCGTCGCCGGCGGTGCACTGCGGGCAGTATGGCTCCATGCGGATCGCGATCACCGGCTCGACCGGGCTCATCGGCACGGCGCTCGTACGCTCCCTGCGCACGGACGGTCATGAAGTCGTCCGGCTCGTACGGCGCGTGCCCACGGCCGCCGACGAGGTGCGCTGGAACCCCGCGGGCGGACAGGTCGACACCGCCGGGCTGACCGGCTGCGAGGCGGTCGTCCATCTCGCCGGCGCCGGGGTCGGCGACCACCGCTGGACGGCGGCCTACAAGCAGGAGATCCGCGACAGCCGGGTACTGGGCACCCGCACCCTCGCCCAGGCGCTCGCCTCGATGGACACCCCGCCCCGGGTCTTCGTGTGCGGCAGCGCGATCGGCTACTACGGCGACACCGGCGACCGGCGTACGGACGAGAGCGCACCGGCCGGCGCGGGCTTCCTGCCGGAGGTCTGCGTGGCCTGGGAGGACGCCGCGAAGCCGGCGCAGGACGCGGGCATCCGCACCGTCTTCGCCCGCACCGGTCTGGTCGTGGCCCGTTCCGGCGGCGCCTGGGGCCGGCTCTTCCCCCTCTTCCGGCTCGGGCTGGGCGGGCGGCTCGGCGACGGCAGCCAGTACTGGAGCTTCATCTCCCTGCACGACCACATCCGCGCGCTGCGCCACCTCGTCGACACCGAGGAGCTGAGCGGGCCGGTCAACCTCACCGCCCCGGAACCGGTCACCAACCGCGAGGTGACCGCCGTGATGGGCCGCGCGCTGAACCGGCCGACGCTGTTCACCGTCCCGGCGCCGGTACTGCGGATCGCCCTGGGGGACTTCGCCGAGGACGTGCTCGGCAGCCAGCGGGTGGTGCCGCGGCGACTGCTGGAATCCGGGTTCGCCTTCGATCATCCGCGCATCATGGACGCGGTCCGGGCCGCCTAGGGGGTCCGACCCCGACCCGCCGGACAGGCCCCAGGGGCGTCCAGGCGGGGTAGACGCCCGGGTCCTCCGGAGGCCGTGGCCAAGGGCGCTCCGACGCGCCCCGGACGCCCCCTGCCGTACGGGCCGCCGCCTCCCTACCGTCCTCGCACACACCATCGGCATCCCGCGCGGCGGCAATGGGCATGACATGGGTGCGCCGCCGCTGGGACCGACCTCCGGGAGGGGCATGTGCCGCGCATCGCATCGACCGTGGACGTCGTCATCGTGGGAGCCGGGCCGGCCGGTCTTGCCGCCGCCCGCCATCTGACCGGCGCGGGAGTGTCGGTCACCGTGCTGGAGGCCGCGGAACGGATCGGCGGCCGGTCCGCCACCGACCGGCTCGACGGCTTCCGGCTGGACCGCTGCGGCCGCCCGCTGGCCGTCTCCGGCGCCGAGCTGCGCCGCACCCCGGGCCTCGGCGATCTGACGCTGCGTCCGTTCGCGTCCGGCCTGAGCGTCCACAACGGCCAGCGCAAGCAACGCATCGGCGCGCCCCGGAGCACAAGGGGCGCACTTTCCGCGGCGCGCGCCCTCTTGCGCGCCGACCGATGTCCTCCGCCGCACGCCGAGCACCGCACCGACCGCACCACACCCGCCGCCCCGCCCCCGGACCGCCCCATCCGCGACGCCCTCGCGGGCCGTCCCGCCTTCCCGCCCCGCACCCATGACGCGTTCCTGCGGCCGCTGTTGGGCGCCCTGCTGTGCGATCCGCAGCTGCGCGGCTCCAGCCGTGGCGCCGCCGCCGCGCTGCGCGCCTTCGCGCACGGGCGGCTGTGGCTGCCGGCCAGCGGCGCCTGCGCCGTGCCCGAGCTGCTCGCCGCCGGGCTGCCACCCGGCACGGTCCGTACGTCGGTGCGGGTCACCTCGGTCTCCACCACGGGCGTCGGCACCGCCGAGCACGGCCGCATCCCCTGCCGGGCGGTGCTGGTGGCGACCGGCGCGCGGGACGCGGCCGAGCTGCTGCCGGGGCTGCGGGTGCCCGCCTTCCACCCGATGGCCGTCCTGCACCACACCGCGGGGGCGGGATCGGCGGGCCGCGCCGCACCGTCCCGCGACACGGCGCTGATCCTGCCGACGGACGGCCCGGTCGGCTACACCTACCTCGCCGGCGCGATCGATCCGTCCCGTACGCCGCCCGGCCGGTCCCTGATCACCACGACCGTGCTCGGCGC
Source organism: Streptomyces sp. NPDC043738 (assembly GCF_056436545.1). Lineage (NCBI taxonomy): Bacteria > Bacillati > Actinomycetota > Actinomycetes > Kitasatosporales > Streptomycetaceae > Streptomyces > Streptomyces sp. NPDC043738. Next base: position 51,621 of record NZ_JBWKCJ010000033.1, read on the forward strand.
CGCGGCGGCCCTGCCGCTGTCCGTCCTCGACAAGACGGTCCGGCCCCAGCTGGAGCGCATCCACGGGGCGCGGACCGACGACTGGCAGCTGCTGACCGCCCATCAGGACCCGTACGCGGTCCCGGCGATGACGGCCCCCTACGACCCGGAGCGCACCGTGCGCGTGCTGTCCGGCCTCTATGTGTGCGGCGACCACCGCGACACCAGCACTCTCCAGGGTGCGCTGAACTCGGGCCGCCGGGCCGCCCGCGCCGTCCTCCAGGACTTCGGGCTGCCGACGCTCACGACGGAGCCGGACACGCTGCGCGCGGCGGCCTGACCGGCTCGGCCGGACCGCCGCGCACCGCCCGGCTCACCCGAGCGCCGCCACCCGTTCCCGGTACCCGCGCACCGCCGCCGCGTCCCGGTACGGCTCCAGGCGGCGCTCGAACTCCCTGACGTACTCATGGGCCCGTACGGACCGCATCTCGGAGGCCTGGAGCGCCGCCTCGGCGCCCAGCGTGCAGGCCTGCTCCAGCTCGCCCAGGCCCAGCCGCGCGGTCGCCAGCACCACCCGGCAGAACAGCCGGCTGCGGGCGAACCCGGCGGCGCGCAGCTGCAGGGAGCGCTCGGCGTGCTGGGAGGCCGCGCGGTACTGCTGGAGATCGCGATGGCAGTGCGCCAGCTCGTCGGCGAGCTGCGCCTCGTCGAAGAAGCGGGCCCAGTACGGGGTTTCGTCGCCGGGGCGGGCGGTCTCCAGCGCCCGCTCCGCGCGGGCCAGCGCCGCCGTGCAGGCCCGCACCTCGCCCATGACGCCGTGGCCGCGCGCCTCCGCGGAGTGCAGCAGCGCCTGGACGGCGGGCGGCGCGCTGGAGCCGATGCCCTGCTGGGCGACGCGTGCCAGCTGGACGGCCTCCCTGCCGTGCCCCAGATAGACGGCCTGCCGGCTCATCGTCACCAGGACGTAGGAGCCGTACGCCCGGTCGCCGGCGGCCTGCGCCAACCGCAGTGCCTGCACGAAGTACCGCTGCGCCAGGCCGTGCGCGGCGATGTCGTACGAGGTCCAGCCCGCCAGCCGGGTCAGATCGGCGGCGGCCGCGAACAGCCGGCGGCCGGTGGTCTCCCCGTAGGTGCCGCGCAGCATCGGCTCGGTCTCGTGCTCCAGATAGCGCACCAGGGCCTGGCGGGCGTGGCCGCCGCCGTAGGCGTGGTCCAGCGCCCGGAACAGCTCGCCGACCGAGCGCAGCGCGGCGATGTCGCCGGAGGTGACCCGCGAGCCCTCGGTGCGGTCGACGCGGTCGGTACGGCGCTGGCGCGGCACCGAGGCCCGGCCGCCCTGAACCGGCACCCGGCCCGAGCCCTCGCCGGCGGGCTCGCCGCGGGCGACGCGGTCGTCGGGGCGGCCGATCAGCCAGTCCCGGCTCGGCACCACGAGCCCGGCCGGGGTGAAGGCGATCTTGCGGAGCTCGGCGTGGCTGCCGGAGTCCTTGCGCCACAGGCCGCTGACGATGTCCACCGCCTCGCTGGGGGTCGAGGCGAATTCCAGCCCGGCGTACACCGGCGCACAGGCGTCCAGCCCGAGGTCCTGGGCGGACAGCCGGCGCCCCAGCCGGCGGGTGAACACCTCGGCGATCAGCGCGGGGGTGGTGCCGCGCGGCTGCTGGCCGCGCAGCCAGCGCGTCACCGAGGTCTTGTCGTACCGGAGGTCGAGGCCGTGCTCGATGCCGAGCTGATCAACCCGTCTGGCCAGTCCGGCATTGGAAAACCCCGCCTCGGCGATGAGCGCGGCGAGCTGGCGGTTGGGTGTGTGGTGCGGGGGTCGGTCCGTCATCAGCTTTACCGGTCTCCTGCCTTCCGGGCCGGGCAGCCGGGTTCGGCGGACCCTGTCCGGCATGCTCATCGCCCTTGTGGAACGGCGTGAATGTAACGGCCTTCGGAGCCTTTCTCGCCGGCCTGCGCCACGCGTTCATCCGATCGTGTGAGCAGGGGCGGGGGTCCGAAGGGTGGCAGGTACACCGGCCGCCTGAAGGGACCGGAATCGGTCGCCGTACAGTGGCATGGGCGCGAAACCATCGGAAGTGCATCAGCGTTGCAGCAAGAGTGCAACAAAGGTTCGAAGAGGAGCTGCCGTGACTGCGATCTCTCGGGGGGAGACCCCCGCACCCGAGGGGCTGCGCTTTGTGCACCTGGGCTTCGGAGCGGACGCCGTGGACTACGAGTCGGCCTGGCAGGAACAGCGCCGGGTACATGCCGCCCGGTTCGCCGACGAGGTGCCCGACACCTGCCTGCTGCTGGAGCATCCGCCGGTGTACACCGCCGGCCGGCGCACCACCGACGACGAGCGCCCCCTGGACGGGACCCCGGTCATCGACGTGGACCGCGGTGGGAAGATCACCTGGCACGGGCCCGGCCAGCTGGTGGGCTACCCCATCCAGAAGCTCCCGCGCCCGGTCGACGTGGTCGCCCACGTCCGCCGGCTCGAGGACGCACTGATCCGCACCTGCGCCGAATTCGGCGTCGAGGCCAGCCGGGTCGAGGGCCGCAGCGGGGTGTGGGTGCTGGGCGACCCCGTCCAGGAGCGGGCGGGGCTCGGCGGGCTGCAGCTGGACTTCGATCCGCGGGTGACGGACGAGCTGTTCGACCCGCGGCTGAACGGCCCCGAGTACGCGCCGTCCAACGCCGGCCAGCGCCGCGAGGACCGCAAGCTCGCCGCGATCGGCATCCGCGTCGCCAAGGGCGTCACGATGCACGGCTTCGCGCTGAACGTGAACCCGGACAACACCTCGTTCGACAAGATCGTGCCGTGCGGCATCCGGGACGCGGGCGTCGCCTCGCTCGCGGGCGAGCTGGGCCGCGAGATCACCATCGCCGAGGTGCTGCCCGTCGTCGAGAAGCACCTGCGGGACGTCCTGGAGGGCGCGGAGCTGCTGCCGCGGGCGGTCTGACCCTACGGCCACCGGCGAGGAACCCCCGGCGACCACCGGGAATGCGGCCCCGCCCCATGGGGTTGCCCCGCACGTAAAGACGTACGAATTGACGGGCGTACCCTGGTGTACGCCAAGGAAACGAAGTCGTAGGGAGCCGGTCGTGTCCGCAGTCGCACCCGACGGACGCAAGATGCTGCGCCTGGAGGTCCGGAACAGCCAGACCCCCATCGAGCGCAAGCCCGAGTGGATCAAGACGCGGGCGAAAATGGGTCCCGAGTACAACGCCCTGCAAAAGCTCGTGAAGAGCGAGGGCCTGCACACCGTCTGCCAGGAAGCGGGCTGTCCGAACATCTACGAGTGCTGGGAGGACCGCGAGGCCACGTTCCTCATCGGCGGCGACCAGTGCACCCGGCGCTGCGACTTCTGCCAGATCGACACCGGCAAGCCGCAGGCCCTCGACCGCGACGAGCCGCGCCGCGTCGGCGAGTCCGTCGTCACGATGGACCTGAACTACGCCACGATCACCGGCGTCGCCCGCGACGACCTCGAGGACGGCGGCGCCTGGCTGTACGCCGAGACGGTCCGCCAGATCCACGCGATGACGGCGGAGCGCGCCGAGGGCTACACCAAGGTCGAGCTGCTCATCCCCGACTTCAACGCCGACCCCGACCAGCTGGCCGAGGTCTTCTCCTCCCGCCCCGAGGTCCTCGGGCACAACGTCGAGACGGTGCCGCGGATCTTCAAGCGGATCCGTCCCGGCTTCCGGTACGAGCGCTCCCTCGAGGTCATCACCAAGGCCCGCGAGGCCGGCCTGGTCACCAAGTCCAACCTCATCCTGGGCATGGGCGAGACCCGCGAAGAGGTCAGCGAGGCGCTGCGCCAGCTGCACGAGGCGGGCACCGAGCTCATCACCATCACCCAGTACCTGCGCCCCACGCCGCGCCACCACCCCGTCGAGCGCTGGGTGAAGCCGGCCGAGTTCGTGGAGCTGAAGGAGGAGGCCGAGGAGATCGGCTTCTCCGGCGTGATGTCCGGCCCGCTGGTCCGCTCCTCCTACCGCGCCGGCCGCCTTTACCAGCAGGCCGTCGAACGGCGCGAGGTCGAGGCGTCCAGTCAGGCGGTTTGAGTTCCCCGGCGCGCCGTCTTGTGAAACGTGGCACATGCTTGAGGACGCGGCCCGCACTCCCCCAGGACGGGGGGCGTGGCGGGCCGCGTCAACGTTTCATTGGTGTTTGACCGGCAGGTCATCCGTTGGTAACACCTTTCCGTGACGATGGATGCACGCACCGTTCACGCACCCCCTCCTGCTCCTGCGAACGCCAGAAGGAGTCACCCACCATGCAGGCCGCGCCGCTCCGCGCCACACCAGCCCTCCCCCGTCCTTCCGTCACCGGTGCACTGCGTGCCGTCGAGGCCGTACTGATGCGCGGCGGGCAGCGCACCGCCCGCCGCAACGCCTGGACGTCGGTCCTGGAGGACCGCCGCCGCGCCAAGGACCGGTACGAGGCCGAGTACGTACTGGAGGCCGCGGCGACCCGTCGCCCGCACGCCACGTAGACTGCGCTGTATGGCGAGGAAGGTAAACGCTGAGGGCGCTGCCGGCGCTGCCGGCGCTGAGAACCCCGGGCGGCTCAAGCAGATCGCCCTGACCTACAAGATGACCCGTCGGGTCGACTCCAAGGTCGGTCTTGTCGTCGCTGGTGTAGGCATCGTCGTATTCGGCGTTCTCCTTGCCATCGGCTTCCTGATCGGCCACCCCATCTACGCGGGCATCCTGGGCTTCGTACTGGCCTTCCTCGCGATGGCGATCGTCTTCGGACGGCGCGCCGAGCGAGCTGCCTTCGGGCAGATGGAGGGCCAGCCCGGTGCGGCGGCAGCCGTGCTGGAGAACGTCGGGCGCGGCTGGACGGTCACCCCCGCGGTGGCGATGAACCGCAGCCAGGACGTGGTGCACCGCGCCGTCGGCAAGGCCGGCATCGTGCTGGTCGGCGAGGGCAACCCGAACCGTCTCCGCGGCCTGCTGGCCGCCGAGAAGAAGCGGATGGCGCGCACCGTCGCGGACGCCCCGGTCCACGACATCGTGGTGGGCGACGGCGAGGGCCAGGTGCCGCTGAAGAAGCTCCGTACGACCCTGCTGAAGCTCCCGCGCGTCCTGCCCGGCGCCCAGGTCACGGCCGTCAACGACCGGCTGCGTGCGCTCGGCGACCTGATGAGCAACATGCCGGTGCCGAAGGGGCCGATGCCGAAGGGCATGCGGATGCCCCGGGGCGGCGGAAAGATGCGCTGAGCCGCGCGACTCGTATACATCGAAACGGGTGGGCCCGGGACCGCGAAGGTCCCGGGCCCACCCGTTTTCTCACGCATCCGGGCCCTCGCTCCCCGAGGGCTTGGAGGTGGCTAGATCCGGACCTGTACGGCGCGCGCGAGACGGTCGTGCAGCCCCCGCCCGTCCCGGTCCCACACCACCGCCGGGATGACCACGACCAGCAGGGCCGTGCGCAGCACCACCCGCGGCAGCGAGATCCGGCCGCCGCCCTCGGCGACCACCCGCAGGCCCAGCAGCCGCTTGCCGGGCGTGAAGCCGACCGTGCCGACCGTCAGCACACTGAGCACCGCGAAGACCACCAGGGCCCAGTTGCTGGCCGACTGCGCCTTGCCGCCGCTGAGCAGTCCGTACGCGATGAGCATGCACAGCGCCCAGTCGATGAAGAGCGCGGCGAAGCGGCGCCCGGGGCGCGCGAGGGACCCCGGTCCCTCCTCCGGCAGCCCGAGCCGCTGCCCGCGGTATCCGAACTCGACACCCATGTCCTCGGCTGCCGCGCGGGGCCCGGAGATCCACGATCCGATTGCTTGCCTGTTGTCCACCCGTCCACGGTACTGCGACCGCATACGTTCGCTTCGCGGAGGGCGGGCACCGGCCGGTGGAGGGGCCGCGGGGAGCACGGACGGCGGCCGACACCGCCCTATCCGTATTACGCCATTTTGACGCACACTGGGGGATATGACCCACCGCGCGGCGGTTAACCTCGGCGAAACAAATGGGTCATGCTTGGGAAATCCCGCCTGCCTATGGTCGGGCGAGCGCGCCTCTGCAGAGGGTCGCGTTCCGAGTAGCAATCCCGCGTCCGCCGACCGGTGACCGGGCTAGGAGGAGTTGGATGTTCCAGAACGCCGACGAGGCCAAGAAGTTCATCGCGGACGAGGACGTCAAGTTCATCGATGTCCGCTTCTGCGACCTGCCCGGTGTGATGCAGCACTTCACGATCCCGGCGAAGGCGTTCGACCCGGCCGAGGAACTCGCCTTCGACGGTTCCTCGATCCGCGGCTTCCAGGCCATCCACGAGTCCGACATGGCGCTGCGCGCCGACCTGTCGACGGCCCGCGTGGACCCGTTCCGCCGCGACAAGACCGTCAACATCAACTTCTTCATCCACGACCCGATCACGGGTGAGCAGTACAGCCGCGACCCGCGCAACATCGCCAAGAAGGCCGAGGCCTACCTCGCCTCCACCGGCATCGCGGACACCGCGTACTTCGGCCCCGAGGCCGAGTTCTACGTCTTCGACTCGGTGCGCTTCAACACCACGTCGAACGAGGGCTTCTACCACATCGACTCCGAGGCCGGCGCCTGGAACACCGGCGCGGTCGAGGACAACCGTGGCTACAAGGTCCGCTACAAGGGCGGCTACTTCCCGGCCCCGCCGGTCGACCACTTCGCCGACCTGCGCGCCGAGATCTCCCTGGAGCTGGACGCCGCCGGCCTGCAGGTCGAGCGCCAGCACCACGAGGTCGGCACCGCCGGCCAGGCCGAGATCAACTACAAGTTCAACACCCTGCTCGCCGCCGCCGACGACCTGATGCTCTTCAAGTACATCGTGAAGAACGTCGCCTGGCGCAACGGCAAGACCGCGACCTTCATGCCCAAGCCGATCTTCGGCGACAACGGCTCCGGCATGCACGTCCACCAGTCCCTGTGGCAGGGCGGCGCCCCCCTCTTCTACGACGAGCAGGGCTACGCGGGCCTCTCGGACACCGCCCGCTACTACATCGGCGGCATCCTCAAGCACGCCCCGTCGCTGCTGGCCTTCACCAACCCGACGGTGAACTCCTACCACCGCCTGGTCCCCGGCTTCGAGGCCCCGGTCAACCTGGTCTACTCCCAGCGCAACCGCTCCGCGGCCATGCGCATCCCGATCACGGGCTCCAACCCGAAGGCCAAGCGCGTCGAGTTCCGCGCACCGGACCCGTCCTCGAACCCGTACCTCGCCTTCTCCGCCCTGCTCCTCGCGGGCCTGGACGGCGTCAAGAACAAGATCGAGCCCGCCGAGCCGATCGACAAGGACCTCTACGAGCTCGCCCCCGAAGAGCACGCGGGCGTCCCCCAGGTCCCCACCTCCCTCCCGGCGGTCCTCGACGCCCTCGAGGCCGACAACGAGTACCTCCAGCAGGGCGGCGTCTTCACCTCCGACCTGATCGAGACCTGGATCGACTACAAGCGCACCAACGAGATCGCCCCGATCCAGCTGCGGCCGCACCCGCACGAGTTCGAGCTTTACTTCGACATCTAAGAGGCAGGGCTGGGTGGCCTGGGGCGGTACCCCGTAGAGGCTGCGTGACCTGCGAAAATAGTTCTCCATAGTTCTCGCTGGTCATCACCTCGTTTCACCCTCTTGTGCACCGAGCGTGCACCGGAAGGCTAATCACCTGACAGGTCGCCAGGACTGCCGCTTAAGGGCCGTCACCCCGCGTTTTGCGGGATGGCGGCCCTGGGTCGTTCCAGGACAATCTGTCGCAAGCCGCACGCCGCAGTACCCAAATCGCCGCCGCCAGTCCCTTCGGGCCCTTACCCGAGATCTGCGCATCACGAGGGCTGGCAGGATTGTGATGGGCGCTGGTGCAGAGTGGCACGAGATCCCCTCTTGCCTGGCGCGCGTGGATGCGGTTGGTCCCCGTACTGGCACCGCAGGAGGCTACAGAGGAGCAGGGGAACCTCTATCCCACCAACACAGCCTCTCCTAACGCCACCGCGCTAAGTCAGCTGCGCATATAAAGATCTTTTGCGGTGCCGATCCCAAGCACCTACCTGATGCGGTTTTCGGCTTCTGCGATATGCAGCACAGCTCGACCAGACCCGCAATCTCACTTCCCGAGTTCCAACACGAGCCATTCACATAAATCAATCATCGCTTGATTCGTCATCGAGATGAATGTCATCCGTTAGATTGAATTGCATGGCAACCATGTACAACATCTGCAAATCGAATTTAGTTTCAGGGTGATCGGATCCGAACCTGCGCATATCTTCCTCGTAGGCTTCTCTTGCGGCAGAAACGGCTTCGTCCCCACGACCCTCCAGAGCACAGGCTGAAGAGAGATTGATTAGGGCAGATGCAAGCTGCCCCCTTTCAGGCCCGGCTGTCGTTCGCAGAATTTTAACTGCAGCCAATAGGTCAGCCTTGGAATCCTTAATAGGAATTTCCCCTACGGCTGCCTGATGCAAACGACACCTACCCCTGATCGCCAGTAGCGATGCGTACATCGAACTCCGCACACCAAACTGCGACGACAGCAAAGGATCCAGGTCCTCCAAGATTTGGGCGGCACGTTCCAAATCACCCCCTTCAATGGCCGTGTCGGCCGCGCCCAGGTGCACGTCGAAATAGAATCGATCACGTCGAGACGGGTCACCGGCCACTTGAGCTTCAGCTACTCTGTCGAGATACTCGCCCTGCCATTCAGTCGAGCCTCGCAAACGAGCCAGCATTGCGGTATCAGAATGGATACCCATAACTAGATCCGCAGGAAGAGAATCCACCAAAAGACCTATACGAGAAATGCACCATGCGTTGATCTCTTCAGCTTCATCGAGTCGGTTAGTTAGCTCCAGCAGGCGAACTCTGACGTGAGCCATGACGAGAGCTCCAATGGGGTGCCCTTCACTCAAATCAATCAATACAGAAAGATCTGGGAGCTTACAAATTGCGCTAGTCGCAAGATCTCGACGCCCCAATTTGACCGCGGCATTACCCAAAGCCATGTAGGCCCTATCGACAGAGTCCTGGTCGGCATGCCGCTCAGTCAATTCGACGTTACCTTCAATTAGAGCCAGCGCTCTATCTACATCGCCCGATTGAACATGAGCCTGCCCCAAAGATTCTCGCGCTGCGAAAAGGAGGCTGAGAGGAGCCAAGCCTTGACGAAACAGACGCTCTGCGATTCGAAGAACTTGATCACCCATGCGCACGGCATTCTCTTCGTCGCCCAGGGCGCACAGGCGATCCACCAAAGTCTTGGCAACGGCCATGACGGCCGGACCATGCATGTGAGCTTGGAAAGCCTCATCGACGATTCTGATGACGTGCCCGATGTGCGAATCAAGCAGCTCTGGAGACTCTTGCCCTCTCTCGACAAACTGTGAGGAAAAAAGCCCGAAGGCTGTTTCAATCCACGTTTCTGATTCCTGCGCGGTTTCGGCTGCAAACAATCTAATCAGTGGATGGACTCGTATGGTGCCGCGCTCAACACTTACCAAAGAGAATGCAGACAGGCACGCTATTGCGTCGTCTCGCTGTATCTCGTCGTAGAGAGCTATGCGCGCATTCCAACCCTCATCATCTCGGGAGTGCCCAGTCCAGGAGAGCTCAGTGCGGGTACGCCTTCGCATGAAGCGACGTTCCTGCTTACTCACCCTCACAGGACCTACGACAAACGGGCGTATAGGCTCATCGTCAAAGATATCCAGTCGTAATGGCTCAGCGCCGAGATGAGCGAGAAGAGTGAGTAGACGGCGAGAGAGCGGGTTCCGACTCTCTGCTTCCGTTATGGCCAACTGGATCGCACTCGCCACAGTAACCGGATGGCGGCCGGCTTGGCCACGATCAAGCATTTGTGTAGATGCTTTGCGGAATCGATCCAAGTACTGCGGGATTGTTAGCCCAACCGTCAAACAATAATTTACGGCTTGATTTACGGCAAGAGGATGGTTCCCGAGGTGGTCTGCCAATTCGGCCATGTGGGCAGTCGGCGTGTTCGGCAGCACCTTCTCTATAAAACAGTGCGCTTCCTCTGACGACCATGATGGCAAATAGACATGGTGATGAGATTCATCGATATGACTAGCTGTCGTGGTGATCAGAACTCGGCACAATGACTGGCGCGGTAACAGGTTGCGCACGATCGATGGTTCCGTAACTCCATCGATAATGAGCAAAGTTGCCGAATTTTCTGGCAGGGCCACGGTCCCACCGGGAGAGCTGCTCACGATCGCTTTCTGTCCAGTGAGCTCCTCCAGGCCAAGCAGAAGACCGGCTCGAGTGGTCCCATCGATCACTTCGACCCTGAGGTCTCCCGAGTGTAGGGCGGCAAATTGACCAGCCAGGCTAGTTTTGCCTGCACCCGCCATTCCAGATATCACGACAGGCAAAACAGGGTCAGGGCTGCCTGGTGTCAACCGACGCTCCAGCTCGCCTAGGTGCGCGGTCCGTCCAACGAATAATGGGTCGGGGTCCCATCCCGGATGTCGGGATGTCGGCATCGTGCGCGCTTCATTCTTATCAGCATTCTGAAGCAGCAGTCGCCGCAATTCTTCAGTCGACAGATACCGTCTCCTCTGGCGGTTTAGAGATTCAAGTTGCGCACATGCGCGTATGGTTGCAGCAATGCTTTCAGGTCTCCCCAGCCGTGATTGAGGTCTATCTGTACCGGCTTCAGCGATCCTCCCGATCAAAGCCTCATAACAGGATTCCGCGTGAATTGGCGATCTCCCTAGAGACTTAAGGAAATCTGCAGTTCTCCTCACTCCGACGTCAGTTATCTCATTTCGCCGAGGGAGTGGATACGTGGGAAAATTGAGGTGCTCAATGAACTCCTCTGCCTCCACAGGAGGTATCTTTAGACGCTTCTGCAGCTGCGCCACTGCCGTATTTCTGGCCGAGGCATCTTGAGATATTTTTGCCTGTCGGAGCACATTAGCTGGTCCACCGAAACCTGCGTTGCTATGAAAAGCAACAGTGCATGCCTTCCCTGCGGCCTTCCATGCTGAGTAGAGGTCGATCAAGACGCGGTCCTTGTCCAAAGCGGACCATGTCCAGGTTGGATCACTCTTGTGGTGCGGCTCGCGATGCTTAATCGAGACAAGCTCGGGTGGGCCTTCTCGAGGCAGCAGGATCACATCCGTGGAGTACTCGACCAGGACACCCCGAAGGTCAGCGCCGAAGTGTTCCAGCAGTGTTAGCGCTATGCACTCATCTTGGTACTCAAACCGGGCACGTGTCTCAGGGCCTGTGTTTCTTTCATCGCGTGGAAGCGCCTGAGTAGCTTCGAGAAACGGATCGTTCTCGCCTGCGGGAGACGTGACCATAGGGCAATGATACGTCTCAACAGATCAACTACACCCTGGCTTGGGCAAGTTGACGCAATGGCCTTGCGCTAGCTCCAGCCATCAAGTGACACCTGGGGGCCGCCTGCCAGGTAGTGCTGCAAGGCGGCTGCGGTAGTGCCTACGAAGGCTTCAGGAACGGAAGAGGCATCGACCCAGCGAACCTGCGCATGCTTGCGCGGCTCACGGTTCTCGGGGTCGCCTGTCCATTCGTGAGCCGCGAAGACAACGGTGAGAAAGCCGTTAGGCGCTTCAACTCCCCATGCTCCGTGGATGATGTGGGCGACCTTGAGGGTCTCCGGCTTCACCGTGAGGCCCGTCTCCTCATACAGCTCGCGGACCGCGGTCTCTGTGATGGGTTCGCCGGGTTCGCTCTTGCCGACCGGGAGGTCCCACATGCCCTGGGCGAATTTAGCGTCCTGGCTGCGCTGAAGCAGGACGACGCGGTTAGTGGCCTTGTCGTGGACGATGACGGCGGCGACCAGCAGGGTCATGGAGTCGAGGGCGGGCTTGAGGGCCTTGGGCTGGTCGTCGGCCTGCGGCTGAGCCACGGTAGTTCCCTTCGTCGGGCGGGTTGGTGGGCAGCTTAGGTGAGTGCTCCGCGGACGCGGCAGGCAAGTGCGGCGGCGCCGGGTACTTTGCGTCGCTGGTAGACGGCGAGGGTGGAGCGGAGCGAGGTGATGGCCTTGCGGGTGCGGTCCGAGGTCATGCCCTCCATGAGCGTCAGAGCCCGGGACCAGGTGGCGACCGCCTCGTCGGCGCGAGCCTGGGCGGCGAGGCTGTCGCCCAGGTCGGCGTAGGTGAGGGCGTGGACGCGCTTGTACCTTTCGGGGTCCCAGCGGACGAGGGCGTCGCGGTGCTGCTGTTCGGTGCCGATGTGGTCGGCGAGATCGGTCAGAGTGCGGGCGGTGTGGCTTGCAACCGTACCGGCGGCCGGGCCGCTGACACGGGAGAAGCTGGGCTGGGGGTGGTCGTCGCGGAGCAGGGCGTCTTCGGCGGCCAGTAGGGCTCGAGCTGCGGAAGGTTTCTCGCCGACAGCGGCGTAGGCGCGGGCGTGGGTGATGTGGAGGAGCGCTTCGGTCTGACCGCCGACGTGGCCGAGACCGCGGGCGAGAGCACCTTCGACGAGGTCGACGCAGTAGTGGGGCTGTTTGAGGCTGAGGGCCTGGTGGGCAAGGGCGCGCATCATCCAGGCTGCGTGGCCGTGCGGGTCGGCTTCGCAGGCGAGCTGATATCCGACCTGGTAGTAGCGCTGGGCTGCGCCTTCCTGGCCAAGGTCGTGGTGCTTCCAGCCTGCCAGGTAGGCAAGTTCGGCGACCGCGCCGAAGGCAGCACGGCGTAACGCTTCGCTAGGGAATCGTCCGCGGAGCATGGGTGCAGCGGTGTCGGCAAGGTAGGCGGTGACGGTGGTCAGGCCGTGGCCGCCGCCGAGGCGTTCGTCAGCTGCACTGAAGGCTGCGGTGATCTGGCGTACGACGTCCACGTCCTCCATGCCGGCCACGGCCTTGCCGGTGCGGGTTCGGAGCATACGAGCGGTGGCCTCGTGGTCGTATGCAAGCGGCATGGCGACGCCGGCGGTGGTGAAGGCAGCCACCGCTAGGAAATGGCGGCGTTCGACGTCGGCGCGGCCCAGGTCGGTTGCGGCGAGTACAGGGTCCGGCTCGTCCGTCGCCGCTGTCTCAGCCGCCCGCAGGCCGATCTCGGTCCGGGTGATCGTGCGGCTCGCTCGGCGGGAGAGTGCCTCGGCGAGGTACTGACCGGTTCGGCCGGTCGGCTGGCGGGTGCCGTTTACCCAGTGGGAGACGGCCGATTTGTTGGTCTGGAGGATCTCGCCGTTCTCCGCGGCGATGCGACGGACGTCCTTCGCCAGCGCCTCGTATGTACAGCCGGTCGCGTCGATGGTCTCGCGCAGGCGGAAGTTGGGTTCTCTCTGTGCTGCCACGACCGCCTCCGATTCGGGGCTGTAAACCGCGTATACCGCTCCGGCTGCCTCTCACCGTACCCATCGCGCGTGACGGCAGGTTCACTGAACATCAGCCGCCCGGTACGGCCCGACCGTGATCCAGGCTTCCCCCTTGGTCCGGGCGGCCTCCCGAAGTTCCGTACGCCTACACCGGGTTCGGGCATACCTATGTCCGAACCCGGCCGATCAGAGACGGAGACACGGTGACCACCATCGACATCACGGCCATTGCGGTCGAGCTGCCCGAAGCATTCGACGAGCGCTGGAGCCGCCTGCCTGGCATCCAGGTCGACGGCCGACGCATCACCATCGACCCGGCCGAGTACTTCTTCCGCTTCGAGTCGCACACCTGGCTCGTCGCCGACTGGGAGCTGGTCAAGTCCCGGCTCATGGAAGTGCAGGAAACGACTGAGAGCGCCGTCGAGCAGCTCGCGCTGGACTTCATCAAGGCCCACAGCGAGTCCACCTCTGACGCGGCCCGTGTTCTGGCCACCGCTTACGAGGTGTACGCGTACCTGTTCCGCGAGGAGCACCTCGCCGGCCTCGGCCTGCCGCAGATCACCGCTGAACATCTGCGAATGCTGCGTGAGGCGGCCACGCTGATGGCGCTGAACAAGGTCGAGCTGGACGGACACATCTCCAACGTCGGCCCCTGCTGGTTCTTCCACGCCCTCCGGCACCTCTTCGCCTCGGAGGCGATCAATGAAGGCGTGGACGTCTATACGCTCGCCGACATCCTGGGGCACGAGGACCCGGCGTTCACGCTGCGCCGGTACGTGCACCGGGTCTCGGGCGCCGTTGAGAAGGCTCGCAAGGCAATCGGGCAGCGGTACCGGGCTGGGGTCTGACTCAGCGCACAAGGTCTCGCAACGTGCGGGCTACTTCTGGGAAACTCCGGTCACTCCGACTACTTGCTGTGCCTCAGGAGCCTGTCGGCGTCTTCTGCCAGGTACACGGAGGCAAGGCGCCCCGGATGCCACACGACGATCTGCGTTGTGCCGTACCCGTACCAACCTGGCCCACCGAACGCTGCCGCAAGGCCGGACTCCTGCCACTGCTCGATACGGCTTCGGTCGTCCTCACTCACCGAATACGGCGAGGACGTGATCGCAGTCGGCAGTCCGTCCTTGAGCCAGAAGATGGGGTGATCAAGCCAGCGCTCGTCGTTGCGGGGGCCAGAACCGTAGTTCTCACACGCGTCGGGTTCGCACTGCCTGCTGGCGTTGCGCAACAGCCATCGTGGGCAGCACCCACTCTCGCTGCTACGCAGACCGTGGTCTTCGGCCCATTCGACGATGACCAGTTGAGCCACACGCGCGTGGGCAGCAGCCTCCTTGTACTGGTCCTCGCTTAGCCCACTGCGTCGCCGATTCGGGGTAGAGAGTCCGTACGGCCACAAGATCTCGCCTTGCTGCTTCTTGAAGATCTTCGACGCCCGAATCTCTAAATCGCGGCTCACTTCTGCCTCCTGGGGCCTAGCGAACAGGTCATGCCCGGTGAGGGGCTACGGCTGGCCTACCCAGATCAGAGGTCATCGCATGCCGGTGACAGGACACAGGGGCAGCTCTATCCGGCACTCGCACCATCCGATCGCTGACTCAGCGCAAGACGTTGGTGTAGCTTGTACGCGGCGCTGCTGCGGCAGTGCGTCTCGCTACATCCGGTCCCGGCGCCGGAGCGAGCAGTGGGCTCTTGAGAGTCACCCGCAGTTGGCAGTCAGTACGCATCAGGACATTCGACCTGTCTCTCCTGTCGTCGCCGGGCGGCAAGTGGAAGGGGCAAGGTATGTCCAAGTCGCGCAATGCCAACAGTCTGGCGAAGAAAATCGTTCGCCAGACGTCGCTCAAACAGGCGACCGCTTCACGACTGGCGAAGCAGCTCCACGTCTACCTCGGGTCCTCGGTCGTAGATTCCCCCGACCCACGTCAGCGCCGTCTGGAAGCACACATGGCGCACGTGTTGGCCAGCAGCTTCAAGGATCGTCAGCTCAATGGCGCTCTTCTTGGTGTGCGAGGAGCAGAGCCTGAGAGTCAGAGCGTGAAGCTGACCCTGGAGTCCGACATGGCGGACGAGGTTCTCCACGAACTCCTCCCGCGGTTCGATCACTTCTACGGTGGCGTCCGCGGGGTCGCCGGCCTGCGCATTCGGGGTAACGAAAGACAGTTGAACCTTCATGACGCGGCCAGCTCGGCTCACGTCACCGTAACGCGTGCGGATGGTGGCCCCATCCATCTGCCGTCCGCGCGCGACGGCGAGGTGCTTCTGTGGAAACGGGTTCCCGGTGGCCTCTCTCGCGACGAAAAGCAGGAGACTGAGGATTGGACAGACTCGCGAGGGATCGACGACCTGCGGGTGCGCGATTTGCTGCTCAGTCGAATTCTGCGCCTCCCAGGGCTGGTCAACAGGACTGCAGAGCCACACGGATTCGCCAACTGCTACACACATCACGCCGGCGATCTCGTGATCGAGTGGTGCTGCGGTGACACCACGGAAGCGCTCTGTGCAGTCCTTTTGGCTCACGGCTTCGCTGACGACGTACCCAGAGCGAAGACGATCGAGTTGCTCTCTCGCCACTCTGCTCATTTCGGCGATCGCACAGTGATCTTGAATCGCCACGGGTCATGCCTGTACGGCCGCAGCACTGAGGATGTCGTGGAGTCCATCAAGGAGGGTTACAAGTCATGACCCTGTCCGGGATGGCGCTCGTAGTACCGGCGTGCCTGGTCCTGGGAGTCGTCGCACGCTACGTACGGGATCTGGCAGTGCTTCGCCGCCTGGAACGACTTCTAGCGGGCTGCGACCAAGGGCAACGACTTGAGGTCTGCCGGATCCTCGCTGCCTCATTACACACGGCTGGGAGAACGGAGCCGCGGGACGAGGTGCCGCCCAGCGAGCCAGCGGCGCGGTGAGGCTTCTGGCCTCCGGGATGCGGAGGACTCCGCCGTGTGCACCCATTGTGCACCGGTAATCACTCGATCCTAGAAAGCTTGCAGGTCAGGACGGTTCCTCACCTCTACTTCGACATCTAGAAAGTAAAGCTCGAACTCGGCGAGTAGTTGGCCGAAGGACTCCCCGAGCGTCTGCCTCCAGCAGGTCCTGCTGGAGGCAGACGCTCGATCTGCTCGTAGGGGCACTGGACTGCCGACGGCTGCGGAGTCAGTCTCCCTCCGGCGTTGCCCACCACGGATCGTATTCGCGCACGACCGGCTGGGTAGCTGGATGGTGGCGCAATCCGTGAGGCCCTGAAACGGGGGCTTCGGGCATGTCGATGAGCCAGTCCAGCACGGCATCGGACTGCATGTCCGGGTGTTCCAAGTCGTCGATCAAGGCATCAGAACCACGGCAGTCGTACGGCTGTGGCAGCGTGAAACCAGCTTCGACAGCATCGCGGACAATCTCTTCGCAGATCGCGCGCCACCGTCCCTGTCCCCACCAATGACACGTATAGCTTGTCGAGCCCCCGATCGTCATCAGCCTCAAAGTGGTATCCGGACCAAGAAGTTCGCTGTCGAGGCGTTGCCATTTACGGATCTGCTCACGCACCGTCGACTGCACCTCCGGCCATCCGTCGCCGAACAGGGAGGAGACAGTCCGACCGTTGGGGAGTTCCCAGTCTGTATCAGTCAGTGACTGCTCGATCCCGTCCCAGTCGATACCTTCGTACGGGCAGACATGAGGCAGCACCGCGCGAGTCACCGCAATGTTCACTCGGGCCATCAGCACGTCCGAGGGAAGATGGTGAGCCTCCACAGCCGTTTCATTGCGCCAGCACCAGGCCGCGATACCCAGAGCCGCCGCATCGGGCACCGGATCCGGGTGCACGTTGCGGCCCGCCATACCGACAACCCAGCGCAGATAGGTGCTGAGATCGGGGTGCTGTACAGCTTCCTTGACGATGTCTGCAACCGGGATCTTCCGGTAGGAGGCTGCCGGGCTGAAGAGGGAGAGTAGCGATTCCGCTTCGAACGCCTCCGCGGCTTCTCGATCAGCCCCCTCCACCACACGGACGCGAGTTGCATCGAGCAATCCCAACGCGCCGGCTCGATGTTGGACCACCGTGACCGCCTCGTCGCCCTGGAGGGTGACCGTGAGTTCGACCTCTTCATCGAGTGCGGAAAAAGATTCTGGGAAATCGCCGCATACGTCTTCGTGGGGAAGAAATCGGAGCCGGCTTTCACGCGGGTAGTACTCGATGTCCAGCGCGGCGCTGGTACGCCACAGCGTGGCGAAGAGCATCGGGCCAGTTTCGGCATCCCAGTCCGAATCGTATTCGTCCGGGACCTCCCAGCCAGCCCAGTCGAGCGGGCCGAGCACTTCCATGAGCCGGTCTACGTACTCGCCCCACTGTTCGGTGTCCGGGCGACCCGCTTGCCTCTCGGGTGCTGCTGCCGCCTGGCTGCCCAGCTGGCCGATGAGAGCTGCCGTACGTCTGCTGAAGAGCGATTCGGCCGACTCACCTTCCTCCGGGGTGACACCGGTGACGCTGTTGAGATACGCCGTATCGTCTGCCAGTTCCTGCTTGCGGCAGCGTGCGCACAAGTATCTGTACGGCTTGCCCCACTTGGCGGAGTAGCGCGTCAGTGAGCGACTCTGCCGGCAGTCACGACACGGCCCATAGCCCTTCTTGGGCCACCACAGCCACCAGTCGCCGTCGTAGTCGCCGGGCGAGGGCACCATCCCGCGGCCCAGTAGCGCGTCGGCAAGTGCCTCCAGGCTGCCGCCGTTCCTGTGAGGCATCTTTGCGTGCAACTGGTCATGCGCCGCAAGCAGTTCGTCGTCCGTGATCGCCTCTTCTCCCTGTAAGCGGCGCCGCACGGACACCGCCGCGGCGAGTGCTTGGACGGCGGGATCATCCCGCCGAAGTGACTGTCTGCTGCTTTCGACGACGGCCATCGCCTTGTCGACATCGGCTTCAGTGATTCCAGTGCTCCCCATGCTCCAGAGCTTACGAGCGACCTCTGACAGGGCTTTGAGTCAGTCTCCGGCGTGGTCACCAGTGCGCGGACGTGCCGGGTCTGGTTCACGGAGCACATCGTTTGTCTCTTTCCGGGAGAATACGCAAAGCCATGACAGTGCCGTCCTCACCGAAGGAGACCGCGCCCCACTTCGGAGCGGTCGCACCATTCGGCAGCGTGGGGCGGAGCTCGTATGCGCGGCGCCGGTACGCCTCGACCTTCCCTTCGACCAGAAGCTGATACAGGTCCTCTGCCACCCCTGAGAACGCCTCGACGCGGGTCCTGTTCAACCTGAAGACCTGGTCAGTACCGAAGAAGCGGGTCGCGCCGAAGCAGTGCTCTGCGTCCCGGACGCTGGGTGATCCTGCGAATGTTCGCTGTTCGTAGTGCTTGCGACCCTGATCGCTGGTCAAGTACTGAGCGATCTCCATGCCAGCGCCGGCAAACGCCAGTTGGCCCGCAGCACCGGTTCGGGCAAGTACCTGACCGAACCACGCGCGATCTTTTCGTGGAATGAGGAAGCCGTCGTGGAAGCCTTCCTCGCCAGCGCGGGCAGGCACCCTCACAGCGTTGACATACGGAGGGTTCCTCTTCGACGGCACGGCGTCCGCACTGTCGCGTCCTGTGATCGATCGCACAGGTAACAGCCCCTGGCCCGGTGCCTGCAGAGCGTGGACTGTGGTGCCCTCCTTGGCCAGCAGCTCGGTGGACATCAAGAGGCAGGGCGTGGTGTTCCACTCGGCAAGGTGGAAATGTTCAGCGCGCTCACTGGCCCTGGCCAGTTGCTTGAAGGCTGAGCGGTCGCTCTTCCCCGTGCGCTTGGTCGTCTTCTGGTGATTTCCGTTGGCCGTCACCACGAAGAGCCGGGACGGTTCGCCGGGCTTCCATGCCTCGATGAAGAAGTCAGGCCGTGGTCGAGCGCCTAGGGAAGGCCGCGGTCCGGAGCGCGCGAATCCAGCAAGCAGCACCGACTCGGCGTCGACAGTCGAGACCAGGTGGTCCGGGAAGCGGGCCCGCACTGTGCGCTCTGCGATCGCCAAGCCCAGCGCTCGTCCCAACTCTCGGGCCTGCATCCCCCTGTAGGAGAGTTCTGGGTTCTGCCCCTCCTCGGTGAGAGCCAGGTAGCCACTGGCACCAACTCCCAGGGCCTGGCAGTACTTCAGGGCCTGCCAGTGCTCGGCCAAGCCTCTTCCGCGCCCATGACGAGCCAAGGTGGCGGCTCGTGCGAAGACGCCGAGCAACTCCCAAGGCGTGGTAGCGAGATCGTTCTGTTCGGCCGTCTGTAGTGGTTCCAGCCCGGGCTTACGAGGAACTCGTTCCTCCTCGCCTCGCTCGCGTGCACGTTTGCGGGCGATGGCTGTGGCTGCCTTGTCGGTGTCCATCACCAGCGCGGCTGTCGAATTGACGCGTACAGGGATCTGATGACGCAGTAGTGCGAGGATGCTTTCCGCAGGTACTGACATGGTGTGTCACGGTATGGAGGGGAGAGCGGGCGCACGCAAGTGCGCATGGGCGCCCAGGGGTCTCCCGGTAGGCGGACTGCTGCTCGGATGGTGCCCCTCCGGTCCGCAACCCCCGGCGGGTGCACAGTGTGCACCCGTTGTGCACCAGGCCCGTCATCCAGGTCACATATTCGCAGGTCAGAATGGCTTCCGTGCTCTACTTCGACATCTAAGAACCCCGCAGGCCGGAGCGGCACTTCGCTCGCCTGGACAGTTGTAGGCCGTCGGCCGCGTTCTTCCAGCTTGGGAAGGCGCGGCCGGCGGCTGATTTCGCGTGTGTGGGGGCCGTGGTGTCAGGGGCGGCCCAGGAGTTGGGTGCCGGCGGTGGTGTCGGTGCGGGCGGTGAAGTAGTCGGTGAAGGCGCGGAGGAACTCGTCCTCGGTGATGCGGCCGTCGCCGTCGGCGTCGAGCTGGCGGAAGCCGTGGTTGAGTTCGGCGGGGTGGACGCGGGAGCCGCCGAAGAGGACGCGGTATTCGTCGGCTCCCACATGGCCGCTGCCGTCGGTGTCCGCGGCGCGGAAGAGGGCGCGCAGCGCCGTGTGCAGGCCCTTGTGCAGGTAGTCGGGGTCGCGGTCGGCACCGGCGACCATGGCGGCGGTGAACTCGGCCCGGCTGACGCGGCCGTCGCCGTCGGTGTCCATCGTGGTGCGGATGTGCTGCCACCAGGTCTCGAAGCCGGCGTACACCTCGCCCTCGGCCGCTTCGTCGAGTTCGAGCTGCCAGCAGACGTTGTGCGCCATGGCCTGCAGGTCGGCGGAGGTGAGGTACCCGTCGCCGGTCTGGTCCAGGACCTGGCGGAAGAACGCCTCCGCGCGCGCCCGCGGCGAGCCGCCGCGGTTGCGCCGGGGCCGCGGCACCCGGCCGGTCGCCGGGGCGCCCGCGCCGCCGTCGCCGGGTGGGGCGGTCGCCGGGCGGGCGGCGGGGACGCCGGTCGGGGGGATGCGGTAGCGCAGTCGGTCGGGCAGGCGCGTCATGGCCTGGCGCATGCCGCGGTGCAGGGCCCAGGACAGCGCGGCGGCGCTGCGGGTGCGGGGCAGGTCGAAGCGCTCACGGAAGGCGGGGGGCAGGTCGGCGAGGGTCAGGGCCGCCAGGAAGCGGGCGATGAGGCGGCGCAGCAGCGGCCAGGCGGGCCCGAGTCGTCCCAGACGGCGGGGCGCCGGGGCCTGGCGCAACATCGTGAACAGCAGGTCGTGCACGGCGTCGCTGTACTCCAGGCGTTCGCGGATGATGCGGTCCATGTAGGCGGGCACGTCCGCGGCGGCCTTCGGGAACAGCTCGTCCGGCAGGCCGAACTCGGCGCACACGGCGCGGAACTCGGCGTAGAGCCGGTCGAGTTCGGCGGGGCTCATGGGGTCGCCGGACAGCTCGCGCATCGCCGTCATCGACTCGTACAGCGTCACCAGCACCCATACCCGCACGGCCGGGTCCAGCGCCGTGAACGGCCGGCCCTGGTCGTCGGTGCCCTGGATGCGGCGGTGCGTACGCTCCAGCCGGGCGATCTCCCGGCGCAGGCCCTCGCGGTCGGAGAAGAACAGCCGCTCGCCGCTGTCCATGGTGTGCTCCATCCGCCGCCAGGGATGCGCCCGGTAGGTCGAGAACCGCGCGGCGCCGGCGGCGACGGCCGGGTCCGCGTTCTGCAGCACCAGCAGCCGCCACGCCACCAGGGCGATGCGCTTCTCCGCGAGGGTGCGGCGCAGCAGGGATTCGGGGGCGGTGTGGGCAGTAGGGGTCACTGGCGTCTCCTGGGGGGTGTGAGGCGTCCGTGCGCATGATCGGATAGGCGCATCGCGGTACAAATAACGTGCGGGTGGGCCCGCGGAGACGCTTTCGGCCGCGAAACCACTCGTCAGGGCGGAGCGGCACGGGGGTGGTCGGGGACGCGCGGTCTGACGGAGATGGTCGGCGGGCGGCGCGCGGGGGCCGGTGGGGTGGGTTTCCGGGCAGGTGGCTCCCTGCGGGGCACAATGGCGTTATGCCCGAATCGCCGGAGGTCGAGGCGCTCGGCCGGTTTCTCGACGCTCACCTGGCCGGGCGGGCCGTGGACCGTGTCCACCCGGTCTCCGTTCATGCGCTCAAGACCTACGAGCCGCCCCTCGACGCCTTGGAGGGCCGGACGTTCGACGGTGTGGGGCGGCACGGCAAGTTCCTGGACCTCCGGGCGGGGGAACTGCACCTGGTCGTCCATCTGGCCAGGGCGGGCTGGGTGCGCTGGAGCGAGCGGGTGCCGACGGCGGTGCCGCGCCCCGGCAAGGGACCGCTGGCGCTTCGGGTGCGGCTCGCCGAACCCGCCGGTGCGGGCTTCGACGTGACCGAGGCCGGGAGCCAGAAGCACCTCGCGGTGTACGTCGTCACCGATCCGCGGGAGGTGCCCGGGATCGCGCGGCTCGGCCCCGACCCCCTTTCCGGGGCCTTCACCCTGGCGTCGTTCGCCGGTGTGCTGAAGGGTGACCGCCGCCAGATCAAGGGCGTGCTGCGTGATCAGAGCGTGCTGGCCGGCATCGGGAACGCCTACTCCGACGAGATCCTGCACGCGGCGCGGATGTCCCCGTTCAAGCCGGCCTCCGGGCTCCGTGCGGAGGAGGTGGCCCGGCTGTACGAGGTGATCGGCGCGACGCTCAACCACGCGGTCGAACGGTGCCGCGGGCTGGCGCCGGAGGAACTCAAGGCGGCGAAGCGGAGCGGCCTTCGGGTCCACGGGCGGACGGGGGAGCCCTGCCCGGTCTGCGGCGACACGGTCCGCGAGGTGTCCTTCAGCGACTCGGCCCTGCAGTACTGCCCCACCTGCCAGACCGGGGGCAGGGTCCTCGCGGACCGGCGGCTGTCCAGGCTGCTGAAGTGACCGGACCGGGGGGGGGGGGGGGGGGGGGGGGGGGGGGGGGGGGGGGGGGGGGGGGGGGGGGGGGGGGGGGGGGGGGGGGGGGGGGGGGGGGGGGAGGGGGGGGGGAAACAGAG
>NZ_JBWKCJ010000033.1:74282-101037 GCF_056436545.1 Streptomyces sp. NPDC043738
CCCCCCCCCCCCCCCCCCCCCCCTCCCCCCCCCCCCCCCCCCCCCCCCCCCCCCCCCCACCCCCCCCCCCCCCCCCCAACCCCCCCCCCCCCCCCCCCCCCCCCCCCCCCGGGGGGGCGTCCCCCCCCCCCCGCCGGCTGTGTGCGGGTGCGGGGTGCGGGGGTCAGTTCCCGGAGCGGTCGGACGCCAGCAGGTCGCGCAGTTCGTCGATCGCCTCGCGGAGGTGGTCGGCGAAGCGGTGCATCTGGTCGGCGACCGGCAGCGGCGTGCTCAGGTAGAGGTGGAAGCGTTCGGGGAGCAGGACGTAGGCGACGCCGATGCAGCGGCTGCTGGTGGAGCCGAAACCGAAGTACTGGATGTGGGTGGAGGGGGCGGAGCTGGTGCTGAGGTAGTCGTCGCGCAGGGTCAGCCAGCCGGGGGTGCGGTAGAGGGCGGGCTGCTCGGCGAGGCCGAGTTCCGGGCCGCGGCGGCGCTGGATGAGTTCCAGTTCCCACAGGTGCTGTTCGGGTGCGTCGCCGGCCTGGCACTCCTTGGCGCGGGTGACGTGTGCCCGGGCCGCGGTGCGCAGTGCGCCGCGGCGGGCGTCCGGATCCGTCGCCGGGTCCTCCATGGCGGCCACGAAATCGACGATCTCCGGGGTGACGACGCGCATCGCCTCGGTGCGGCCGCGGCGCCACTGCCGGGTGGCGATCGACTCGTAGGTGGCGCCCAGGCGTCCCTTGGCGCGCTGGTGGGCGAGCTGGTAGGCGAGCTGGACGAAGGCGTCCGGGGAGACGCCCAGGGATTTGGCGGTGTTGGCGCCGAAGTCGTCGAAGGAGACGGTGCGGGTGGCGGTGTCCGCGCCGTACTGCGCGAACGCCTCGGCGGCGGAGCGCACCTGGGCGCGCAGGGCGTCGTCCAGGTGGAAGGTGACCGGCCGGCGGGCGGGCACGCCCTGGGAGCGGGCGCCGGATGCCCGGGAGTGCTCCTCGGCCGGGGTGGACAGCAGGGCGTCGACGAAGCTGAGGATGGTGGTGCCGTCCAGCTCGCAGTGTTCGACGTTGATGCCGGCGCGGCCGTCGGCGAAGACGACGAAGGAGACGGCCTTGTCGAACCAGCGGTTGCCGCGGTCGCCGTAGAGCAGTTCGTCGCAGGTCTGCTGGGTGTCGGCGGGGGCGAAGTCCTCCAGGCAGACGCAGAAGAGGGCGGTCTCGATGTCGTCCAGGGCGTCGGCGTTGCCGGGGTGGTGCGCGAGCAGGGACGCGCGGGCGGCGGCCCACTCGGCGCGGGCCATGGTGGTGAGGTGGCCGACCGGGGCGTCGGCGCCGGCCGGCTCGCCGCCGTCGAGTACGGCGCGCAGTCCCGCCCGCAGGTCGTCCAGGCCGTACGGCGTGCCGTCCGCGCCGAGTACGTCCAGCTTGACCATGCCGCCCCGGAAGAAGACCACGATGTGGCGGGCGTCGGACGGGCCCGGCCACTGCGGGGTGTACGGGGCGCGGACGGTGTCCTGTTCCGCCCCGGGGATGCGGGTGGTGGAGAACAGGTACTTGTTCTGCTCCATGGTCTGCGGCACGCCGCGCTGGAGCACGGGAGGGATGAGCGCCTGGTCGAGCCGGCGCTTGTAGTGCAGGGCGGCGGCGATCAGGCCGGCGGCCCGCTCCACCTGCGGATCCGCCGGCGGCTGCGCCGGCGCGGCGTCCTGGAAGAGGAAGAAGAAGTTGGCGTTGAGCGCGATGCGGTCCCGGCGGCCCAGGTAGCGGTACGGCCAGAAGGTGTCGAGCCAGCTGTGGACGCCCTCGGTGGCGTCGTACTCCTCCAGCGCCGCCTGGAGCACCCGGCCGGGGCCGTCGGGGCGGAGGTAGGCGGCCACCTCGGCCTCGGTCGCCGCCAGCTCGTCGGCGGTCAGCAGCGGCGCGCACCAGGCGAGAAACCGCTCGCAGCTCTCCTCCAGGGAGGGCAGCGGCACCCGCGGGAGGCTGTCCTCCAGCGCGAAGGTGGGCGTGGAGCCGGTGGCGGGGGCGGGCGGAGCGGTGGGCGTGGTCGGGGTGGGTGCAGCGCCCTGACTGTTGGTCACGTACGGTCTCGATTCCGGTTGTCGGTGGGTGCGGGGCTGGGACTGGGGCGGGTTGAGGGGTGCGCCCCGAGGGACCTGACAGAGCCTGCTCCTCGGGGGAGGCGAAGCGGCGCCGTTTGAACTGCTTTTGGCAGGCTCTAATCCAGCAGGCGGTCGCTGCGCACCGCCCGGTCCTCGGCTGCCAGGTGCTCGGGGCACACCCGGCCGAAGAGCTGCCGGGTGCGGGCCACGCTCCCGATGACGCCGGGGCGCTCGCTGTAGGCGAAGATCGCCGAGTGGCGGGCGACCTCGCCGTGGACGGGGCTGACCCGGTGCAGTGCGTAGCGGCCCTTGAACAGCTGCAGGTCGCCGGGCCGGAGGGGGAGGCGGTGTATCAGCCGCTCGCCCCGGCCGTGCAGGACGTCCCGTACGTCGTCGAAGTGCTCGTCCTGCGCGGACCTGATGTTCGGGCAGTACTCGAAGACGCCGCCGGACTGCGCGTCCTGGGTGAGCATGCTGACGGTGAACTCGTTGGTGTCGAAGTGCCAGGGGTGCTCCTTGCCGGGCTCGACGACGTTGAGGACGAGCCCGGAGAGCGGGTCGGCCAGCTCGTGCAGCTGCGGAAGCCGGAAGCAGCGGGCGACGAACCGCTGGAACACCGGGTCGCAGTAGAGCTGGCTGATGAGCGAGCCCGCGGGGATGCGGTCCCGGGCCACGAAGGCGTTGCCCCGCTCGAAGGCCGTCCGGCCCGGGTGGTCGGCGGGCAGGTCGGTGTCGACGGCGATGTTGTAGACGTTGACCGTTTCCACGTCGAAGTGCGCCCGGGGGGCGAGGGCGGAGCACTCCTCGCGCAGCACCTCGCGCAGCGCCGGGTGGATGAAGTCCGGCAGCACGGTGCAGCCGAGGGTCTCCAGGTCGCGCCGGGCACGGGACACCATGGCCCGCCCCTCGTCGCTCTCCGGTTCCGACAGCGGGTAGCGCGCGGTGTCGACCACCTGGTCCAGCGCCGGGGTCGTGTCGTGCAAGGTGCTCATGGGTTCCTCTCGCATGCTCACCGGCCGACCTCGGCCGGATGTACGGCCGTTCGGTCGGCTCGTGCGGTAACTGCCGTGCCAAGAAGCTCAGTTGAGCGCAGTTGAAGCTGCCATATCACCTGCGGTGTTGTCTGTGACAAGTCACACGATCGGGTGCTGCATAGCCGTGGCGGGAGGACGGCACGCCGCGCGGGGGACCTGACGAAGGGCCGCGAGGCGCCCCCGAAGGCCGCGAGAGCCCTTCGCCGCCGCTTCGCGGGGCCGTCAACGGCCTTCGGTCAGGCATCTCCACAAGATCCACACCTCCACTTTCGAGTGAAGGGGTTCCGCCATGTGGGCGTCCCACGTGTACCTTCAGGCGCACCCGCGCTAGCAGCGGGCATTGCATCCTGTCAGCGACACAGTGGAAGTTGCATAAAGACGTTGAACAAGCTGCGCTTCACCTTCGCCACCCTCACGGCGCTGTCCCTCCTGGCCGCGATCATCGTGGCCGCCGGCGAGCAGGCGGCACCGGCCCCCCGCCAGCAGTTGGCGGTCGGCGCGGTCACCGGCAAGCAGGTGATGTGGTGAGGCGGCGGACGGCGGTTCCCGGTCAGGACCCGATGGCGGTCGGGAGGGTCAGCAGCCGGTCGAGGTCCGCGGCCTCCGTGGTCGCGCCGAGCCTGCGGTAGAGGGCCAGCGCGCGTTCGGCGTACGGGCGGGCCGCGTTGATGTCCTGTACGTGCAGGAGGGTGCGGGCGATGCCCGCGAGGGCATGGGCGGAGCCGAGCGGAAAGCCGAAGGTCCGTGCGATGTGCAGGCCGCTGCGGTAGGTCTCCAGGGCGGGGCCCGGCTGCCCGGCGGAGCGCAGGGTGTCGGCGATGCCGATCAGGGCGCGGTGCCGCTCGTAGGGACTGTCGATACGGCGCGAGACTTCCTCGGCGGCGCGGAAGTGCGCCAGGGCCTCGTCCGTCCGGCCGGACTCCACGCAGGCGGCGCCCAGGCTGGTCAGGGCGTTCACCTCGCCGACCGCGTCGCCCCGGGCCCGGTGGCTGGCCAGGGCGCGCCGGAAGCAGACGCGGGCCAGGCCCGGCTGTCCGGTGACGCGGTAGACCGTGCCCAGGTTGGTGTCGAGGATGGCGAATTCCTGTCGCCCGCCGAAGCGGCGGACCTGGACGAGGGACTGCTCGTAATGGCGGCGGGCCTCGTCGTACATGCCCTCCGCGAAGTAGATCTCGCCGATGTTGTTGAGCGCCTTCGCCTGGCCGTGGGCGTCGTCGAGGTCCCGGTGGATCGCCAGCATCTCCTCGAAGCGCCGCATCGCCTCGGTGTACTCGGCGCCGAAGATGAGCGCGGCGCCCTGCACGTTGAGGCTCTCGGCCACGCCGTAGCGGTCGCCCGCCCGGCGGTAGAGGTCCAGGGCCCGGTCCATCTCCCGTAAGCACCTCTCGCCCCGGCCCGCGGCGAGATGGGCGCGGGCGGTTTCGAAGAGGGCGTCGGCGCGGCCGTGGGTGTCGTGCAGTTCCTCGAAGAGCCGCCGGGCCTCGGACGCGCAGCGCAGCGCCTCGCCGTGGTTCTCCTGGGCCAGCACGCCCGCGCGTTCCACCAGGGTCTGGGCGAGCGCCAGACGGTCGCCCCCGGAACGCAGGGCGCGCTCCGCGGCGGCGGCGAGTTCGGCGGTGGTGTCCCGTGCCCCCCACAGCCGCAGGGAGTAGGCCAGCACATGGGGGAAGAGGACGGCGAAGTCCGGGAACTCGCCGGCTGCCGTGCGGGCCACGGCCAGGAGGTTGGCGCACTCCACGCTGAGCCACACCGACGCCGCGTCGGCCGGGGCGCCGGCGGCGGTGTCGGTGAAGTCCGATGCGTACGGCGAGACCTGTTCGGGGCCGATGGGGCGCCGGCGGCGGCGCGGGTGGGCGAGGCGGTCGGCGCGGTCGGCGGTGGTCAGGTAGTACGCCATGAGCCGGCCGAGCGCGGCGCGGCGGGCCGGCCCGGAGTCCTCGCGGCAGGCCAGCCGGCGGCCGAACGCCCGTGCCAGGTCGTGCAGTTGATAGCGGTCCCGGACGGGTTCGTCGAGCAGATGGCGGTCCAGCAGCTGGTCGGCCGCCTGGCGGACCTCGGCCGGGTGCGCGGCGCACAGCGCGGTCGCCGCCGCGAGGGTGAGGTCGGGGCCGGGGTGCAGCGCCAGATGCCGGAAGAGCCGCTGTGCGGGGGCGTCGAGATCGGCGTAGCTGAGCCGGAAGACGGCCGCCACCCGCTCGTCGAACTCGTCCAGGCGGTCGGTCGCGTGGGCCAGGCGGTGGGCGACGTACTCCAGGTCCCAGGTGTCCCGGTGCCGGAAGCGGCTGGCGAGGAGCTGGACCGTCAGCGGGTGGCAGCCGCACAGTTGGACGACGCGGCGCAGCGCGGCGGTGTCGGAGGCGCGGGTGCCGCCGACGATCCGGGCGAAGAGCGCGCAGGCCTCCGAGACCGGCAGCACGTCCAGATGGAGGGGGGTCGCGCCGTCCAGCTCGGTGAGGCGGTTGCGGCTGGCCACGATCGCGCGGCAGGTCGCGGCCCCCGGAAGGAGTGGGAGCACCTGCTCCGCGTCCCGGGCGTTGTCCAGGACGACGAGCACCCGGCGGTGCGCGGTCCACTCCCGCCAGCGGGCGGTCCGCTCGTCGAGGGTGGCGGGCAGCGGCTCGGCCACACCGGCGCTGCGCAGCAGGGACGCCAGCGCCTCGGCCGGCTCGTACGGCGGCTGGTCGCTGTAGGCGCGCAGGTCCAGATAGAACCCCCCGTCGGGGTAGTCCGGGCGCATCCGGTGCGCGGCATGGACGATCAGTGTCGACTTGCCGACACCCGGCATGCCGTGGACGACGGTCAGGGGCAGGGCCGTGCCCTGGGCGTCCTGGGACGGGCCGCCGAGCAGCAGGCGCAGCTCGCTGCCGCGCCCGGTGAAGTCCCTGGTGTCGCGCGGGAGGGTGCTCCCACCTCCCCTGGCGGCCGCGGGACCGCCCGGGCCGTCCGGCCCCTCGGCGGGTGCCGGGGCGAGCCCGGGGGGCGCGGCCGGGCCGGCCACGAGGAGGGTGGGGTCCTGCGTGAGGATCCGGCGCTGCAACTCCCGCAGTTCCGCCCCCGGATCGATGCCCAGCTCCTCGCGCAGCCGGCGGCTGGTGCCGCGGTAGAGGGCCAGCGCCTCGCCCTCCCGGCCGGAGCGGTACAGGGCCAGCATCAGGGCCGCGACGGCCTGCTGGGCGAGCGGGCCGCGGGAGACCAGTTCGTGCAGCTCGCCGATGAGGTCGGCGTGCCGGCCCAACTCCAGTTCCAGCCGGATGCGTTCCTCGCGCACCCGCCGGTGGTCCTCGGTCAGCCGGGCGCGGGCGGCGAGCGCCCAGTCGCCGCCGAACTCCGCGAACGGCTCCCCGCGCCACAGGGCCTCGGCGGTGTGCAGCAGCCCGACGGCGAGTTCCCGCTCGCCGCGCCGGGCCGCGGCGCGGGCGTCCGTACGGAGCCGATGGAGCCGGGTGAGGTCCACGTCGTCGGCGCGGTGGACGCGCAGCCGGTAGCGGCGCGGGGAGGGGCGCTCCACCCGCGCCAGGTCGCCGACGGCGCGGCGCAGCCGGGAGCGCAGCCGCGACAGATAGCTGTGCAGTGTCTCCACGGGGGTGCCGGGGAGGGCGTCGTCCCCCCACACGTGGGCGACGAGGGTGTCGACGGCGACCGGGTCCCCCTGCGCGTACAGCAGTGTGGCCAGCACACAGCGCTCCTTGGGTGAACCGAGTGTGTGCTGACGGCCCTGGTGCCACAGCTCCAGAGGTCCCAGCGTCAGAAGTTCCACCATCGCCCCCCGGATGGTTCTCCTGCTTCCTGCCGCCCCGGCAGTTCCCGTGCAGGTGCACGGTGCATCCGATTCACTGTTGCGGCCGGGCCGGATCGGCCGGAGGGTGCGGGCCGGGGCGCACTGTCGCGCGAGGGGCGCACATGCCCCGTGCAGCTGTCAGCGGCGGCTTGCAGTTCGCCTGCAAGGTTTTTGCAACCCCGGCTGCAAGGATCCGCGGGCACTCACCTCACCAGGAGCCGATCAACTCAGGCAGGGAACGGGGGAGTTCACGTGAGTGTGACGTGGGGGGACATCGACCGGCGGCATGTGCCGCTGCGCCTGGATGTCGACCGCTGGGCCACCCGCCGGGTGCGCAGGAGCGTGCTGGCGGTGGTGCACACGGTCACCGCCGGGCAGCGGCTGCTGGAGGCGGTGCAGCTCTTCGACGGCGATCCCCGGGTGCAGGTGGTCTTCACCGCGGCGCCCGATGTCTTCAGCCATGGTGTGGACGCCTTCCTGGAGGACACCAAGGCCCTGGTGCTGCCCTGGACCCAGGCCGTCCAGACCCGGTTCGACCTCGCGCTGGCCGCCAGCCACGGCGGTCTGCACGAGCTGCACGCCCCGGTGATCGTGCTCCCGCACGGCGCCGGGTACAACAAGCTGGTCTCCGCGCCCGCCGGCCGGCGCGGGCTCCCGGCGGTCGCGGCCGACCGCGGGGTGTACGGGCTGAGCCGTCAGCGCCTGGTCCGGGACGGGGTGGTGGTGCCCGCGGCGATCGTGCTCGCCCATGAGGAGGAGCTCGGCCGGCTGGGGCGGGAGTGCCCGGAGGCGCTGCCCGCCGCGGAGGTCGTCGGGGACCCCTGCTTCGACCGCATCACCGCGAGCCTGCCCTCCCGCGCCCTGTACCGGGAGGCGCTCGGCACCGGAGCCCGCCAGGAGCTGGTGCTCATCTGCTCCACCTGGGGGCCCGATTCCCTGCTGGGGCAGGAGTGGGAGCTGCTGGAGCGGCTGGTCGCCGAGCTTCCCGGAGACGAGTTCCGGATCGCGGTCCTGCTGCACCCGAACGTCTGGAACGCCCATGGCGAGTGGCAGATCCGCAGCTGGTTCGCCGGGCTGGGGCGCCGCGGCGTCAGCCTGATCAGCCAGTACGCCGACTGGTGCGGTCCGCTCGTCGCCGCCGACTGCATCGTCGGCGACCACGGTTCGGTGTCGCTGTACGGGACGATGACCGGCGCGCGGATCCTCACCGCGGGGGCCGCGGCGGTGGAGCTGGCGCCCGGCTCGCCGATGGCGGAGCTGCACTCCCTCGCCCCCCGGCTCCGCGCCGACCGGCCGCTGCGCAGGCAGCTGCGCCGGGGCGCGGCCACCCACCGCGCCGACCGCTACGCCCGCATCGCGGCCCGGATCACCTCGGAGCCGGGGCGCTTCGCACGGCGGATGCGGGCGCTGATCTACCGCAAGCTCCGGCTGCGGGCACCGGCCGCCCGGCTGTGGCAGGAGCCGGCGGAACTGCCGGTCACGGTGCGGTACGGCGGCGCGCCGGGCGGGGTGGTGGCGTCATGAGCACGCTGCGGTTGGCGCTGACGGGGCCGGGGCTCGTGGGCTCCCGGGCATGCACCGCCACCGGTGCCGACACCGTCACCGTCTCCCTCTCCGTCGGCGTCTTCGTTTCCGCGCCCGGCGCTGACGCGGTGTGCGTCCGCGCGGCCCACGGAGCGGTGCACCGGGTGCGGGTCGGCCTGCTGCTGCCGGGCTCTGGGCGGCCGGTCGTGGACCAGCATCTGCGCGTACGGACCCCGGCGCCACGGCCCTGGCCGCGGCTCGCCGACGTACTGGCCGTGCCGGACGCGGACGCCGCGGCGGCCGGGGACGTGGCGGGACGCCATCCGGGCGCCGCGGTGGTGGCGGTGTACCGCGACGGCGAGCGGTGCGGACTGCGGCTCGGCGGGCCGTACGGCTCCGGCGGTGCGCTGCTGTCGCTGGCAGCCGGGCGCTCGGCCGGGATCTGCTGGGAGACCTGGGCCTCGCTGGCGCACGCCTGGCTGGTGGCGGGGCTCTCGGTGGCGGGCCTGGCCTCGGCCGCGGTGCGCGTGATCCGGCGCCCGGTGCCGTGGGTTCAGTCCGAGGTGCCGTCGCCCAGCAGCCCCAGCCGCTCGCGCACCGCGGCGGCGGGCCCGGGGCGGTCGACGGACAGGTAGAGGTCCAGCGCCTCTTGGTAGTGCTTTCGGGCCAGGTCCGGTCGTCGGAGCTGCTCGGCGGCCTCGGCCAGGGACTCCAGGGCGCGGGCCGCCTCGTAGCCGGCGGCGACGCCGCGCAGCACGGCCAGCGCCTCGGACAGCCGGCGCTCCGCCTGCTCGGGCGCGCGGCGGCGGAGCAGGACCCGGCCGAGCAGCAGGGTCGCCCGCGCGGCGTTGTACGGATCGTCCGCAGCCAGCAGCGTCCCGCGCGCCGCGTCGGCGTCGGCGGCCGCCCGGTCGAGCAGGCCGGTGGCGAGGGCGACATCGGCCGCGTTCAGCCGGGCCAGCCCGCCGGCGCGGACGTCTCCGCAGGCGGGCAGCTCGACGGCCGCTCGGTCGAACAGGTCGGCCGCCCGCGCGAGCCGGCCGGCCCGCTGATGGGCCAGTCCGCGGTAGTTCAGCGTCCGGGCCACGCCCAGTGCGTCACCGCGGGCGGCGAAGGTCCGCGCCGCCTGCTCGAACATCTCCAGCGCGCGGTCGAAGCCGCCGCTGCCCAGCTCCCCCAGGCCTCCGGAGGTGAGCATCCGGCACTCGGCCGCGGAGTCCCCCGCCTCCCGTGCCGCGGCGAGCCCTTCGGCGTGGACGGCGCGCCAGTGGTCGTAGTGCTTGCGCCGGGGGAAGAGCGGCCACATGGCGTCGGCGAGCTGCCAGCTGACCGACCCCAGGCCCGCGGTCCGCGCGCGGCGGATCACGGCCGTCAGGTTGTCCAGTTCCCGCTCCAGCCAGTCCAGCGCCGCCTCGGCGCCCTCTCCCGGCTCCTCCGTGACCACGGGGTCCGGGCCGAAGGTGCGCGGCAGTCCGTCCCGCCGCGGGTCGGTGATCTGCTCGACGCGTGCGGCGGTGGCCAGGTAGTGGTCCGCGAGGCGCCGTAACGCCGCGGTCCGCTCCGCCGGGGTCTCCTCCTCGGCGGCCTGCGCGGCGGCGTGTAAGCGCACGAGGTCGTGGAAGCGGTAGCGGTCCTCGCCGACGTCGATCAGCAGATTGCCGTCGTGCAGCACGTCCAGCAGCTCCGGGGCGTCGGCCGGCTCCGGACCCGGGGCGGGCTCCGGGCCGGGAGCCGGTTCCAGGCCGCCCGATCCGGCCAGTAACGCCTGTGCCACGGCGCTGCCGAACTCCCTTCCCGGGTGCAGGCCGAGCAGCCGGTAGAGCCGGGCCGCCGCGCTCGGCAGGCCCCGGTACGACAGGTCCAGCACACCGCGCACGCTGAGATCGCCGTCGATGGCCAGCTCGTCCAGGCGCCGCCGTTCCTCGGTCAGCGCCCGGACCATCGTGGTGATCGGCCGGTGCGGCCGGGCCGCGAGCCGGGCGCCGACGACCCGTACCGCCAACGGCAGGCCGGCGCACAGGCCCGCCAGGGTGCGGGCGTCGTCCGGCTGGTCGGCCACCCGGCCGTCGGCCAGGGTGTCCGCCAGCAGCTCGACCGCCGCCTCCAGGCCGAGCGGCTGCAGATGGACCTGGTGGCAGCCTTCGAGGGTCAGCCCGGACAGCCGCTGCCGGCTGGTGACCAGGGTGACGCTCGGCCCGCCCGGCAGCAGCGGGCGCACCTGGGCGGCGGTCGCGGCGTCGTCGAGGAGCACCACTATCCGCAGCTCGGCGGTCAACGAGCGGTAGAGCGCGGCGCGTTCCGCCATGCCGGACGGCACCGCCTGCGGGGACACGCCCAGCGCCCGCAGAAAGCGGCTGAGCACCTCCGCCGGCTCGGCCGGGCCGTGCGGCGACTGCGCACCGAGGTCGGCGTGGAGCTGGCCGCCGGGAAAGTCCGCGCGCAGGGTGTGCAGCCAGGAGAGCGCCAGGGCGGTCTTGCCGACCCCGCCCAGTCCGCTGACCGCGGCCAGACAGGAGTGCCCGTCCCGCGCGGCCTGTGCGCGGTGGCGCTCCAGGAGCGTCAGTTCGGCCGTGCGGTCGGTGAGCGCGACGGCCGGCGGAAGCTGCCAGAGCACCCGCGGTGCGGCCGGCGCCGCGGCGCGGATGTGGATGCCGCCGTGGACGGTTCCGGCCTGCACGCTGGGGCCGTGGACGACCCCGCTCACCTCGTTGTGGCTCTCCCGGTCATGCCCGCGCACGCGTCCCCCTCCGCCGTCACCCCGCCGGCCGGCGACCGGCCGGTTCCCCAGGAGCAGTATTTCCGCACCGGCTGGGGGCAACCAGGGCGCCGGACGGCGGGCGCCGCCGCTTTATGCAGCCGGACACGGCGGGGGCTGCGGCGCCCAGTCGCCTCGCTCACAGTTTTTGCAACTTGTTGCATAACAACGGACGGCTGGTCTACAACGGTGCGTACCGTCCACCGCGCAAGGAGGCCCCCCATGAGCCCCACGACCCCGTATCCGCACCTGATGAGCCCGCTCGACCTCGGGTTCACCACGCTCCCCAACCGGGTGCTGATGGGATCGATGCACATCGGCCTGGAGGAGGCCGAGAACGGGTTCGCGCGGATGGCCGCCTTCTACGCCGCCCGCGCCCGGGGCGGCGTCGGCCTGATGGTGACCGGCGGTATCGCACCGAACGACGCGGGGCGGCCCTACGAGGGCGGGGCCAAGCTGACAACGCCGGAGGAGGCGGCACAGCATCGGACCGTGACCGAGGCGGTGCACGCCGCGGGCGGGCGGATCGCGATGCAGATCCTGCACTTCGGGCGGTACGCCTACCACGCCGACCTGGTCGCCCCGAGCGCGATCCAGGCGCCGATCAGCCCCTTCACCCCGCACGCGCTCACCGACGACGAGGTCGAGCAGACCGTCGAGGACTACGTCCGGGCGGCGGAGCTGGCCAAGTCCGCCGGGTACGACGGCGTCGAGGTCATGGGCTCGGAAGGCTATTTGATCAACGAGTTCATCGCCGGGGCCACCAACCACCGCACGGACCGGTGGGGCGGCTCGTACGAGAACCGGGTGCGCTTCCCGCTGGAGATCGTGCGCCGCATCCGCGAGCGCGTCGGGACGGACTTCATCCTGATCTACCGGCTGTCGATGCTGGACCTGGTTCCGGGCGGCTCGACGCTGGAAGAGGTGGTCGCGCTCGCCAAGGAGATCGAGGCCGCGGGCGCGACGATCATCAACACCGGGATCGGGTGGCACGAGGCCCGCATCCCGACCATCGCGACGTCGGTGCCGCGCGGCGCCTACACCTGGGTGACCAAGCGGCTGATGGGGTCGGTCTCGGTTCCCCTGGTGACCAGCAACCGGATCAACACCCCCGAGGTGGCCGAGGAGCTGCTCGCCGACGGCCGGGCCGACATGGTCTCGCTGGCCCGGCCGTTCCTCGCCGATCCGGACTTCGTCGGCAAGGCGAAGGAGGGCCGGGCCGAGGAGATCAACACCTGCATCGGCTGCAACCAGGCCTGCCTCGACCACACCTTCAGCGGGCAGATCACGTCCTGCCTGGTCAATCCGCGGGCCTGCCACGAGACCGAGCTGGTGCTCGCGCCGACCCGGCGGAGCAAGCGGCTCGCGGTGGTCGGCGCCGGTCCGGCGGGGCTGGCCTGCGCCGTGTCCGCCGCCGAACGCGGCCATGACGTCACGCTGTTCGACGCCGCGCCGGAGATCGGCGGACAGCTGAACATCGCCAAGCGGGTGCCGGGCAAGGAGGAGTTCGACGAGACGCTGCGCTACTTCCGTACCCAGCTCGCGCTGCGGGGCGTGCAGGTGCGGCTCAACTCCCCCGTTGCGGCCGGCGACCTCGACGCCTACGACGAGGTCGTGGTCGCCACGGGTGTCACCCCGCGCGTCCCGGAGATCGAGGGGATCGACCACCCGAGCGTCGTCAGCTACCTCGACGTGCTGCGCGACGGCGCCCCGGTGGGCGAGCGGGTCGCGATCATCGGCGCCGGCGGCATCGGCTTCGACGTCGCGGAGTTCCTGACCGACACCGGGGAGGGGGCGAGCCAGGACCCGGAGACGTACTTCCGCGCCTGGGGCGTGGACACGGCGTACGGCGAGCGCGGCGGGCTGCGGGCGCCCGAGCGGACCAAGGCGCCCCGCCAGGTGCATCTGCTCCAGCGCAAGGCCTCCAAGGTCGGCGCCGGTCTGGGCAAGACCACCGGCTGGATCCACCGTACGGAGCTGCGGCACCGGGGCGTGACGATGACCGCCGGGGCGACGTACGAGCGGATCGACGACGAGGGGCTGCACCTCACGGTCGACGGTGCGGCCGCCACGCTCGCCGTGGACACGGTCGTGCTGTGCACCGGACAGGAGCCGTGCCGGGAGCTGTACGAGGAGCTGCGGGCCCAGGGCCGGGCGGTGCATCTGATCGGCGGGGCGGACGTCGCCGCCGAGCTGGACGCCAAGCGCGCGATCAAGCAGGGAACGGAGCTGGCGGCGGCGCTGTGACCTGCCGCCGCGTCCTGGGGCGGGCCCGGTTCCCAAGGCCCTCCCCAGGACGCGGCCAGACCCTAGGATTCCCCCATGTCCCTCCCGCACGCGATCCTCACCGCCCTGCTTGAGAAGCCGTCGTCGGGGCTGGAGCTGACCCGCCGGTTCGACCGGTCGATCGGCTACTTCTGGCCGGCCACGCATCAGCAGATCTACCGGGAGCTGGGCAAACTGGAGCAGGCCGGGTTCATCCGGGCACTGCCGTCGGAGCAGCCGTCCCGGGGGCAGAAGAAGGAGTTCGAGGTGCTGCCCGCGGGGCGCGCGGAGCTGACCGCATGGGCGTCCGGCGAGCAGGACTCCAAGCCCGTCCGCAACGCGCTGCTGGTGCGGCTGCGGGCGGCCGCGGTGGTGGGGGACGCCGGCCTCGACACCGAGCTTCACCGCCATCTCGCGTTGCACCGGCGGCAGTTGGCGGAGTACGAGGAGATCGAGGGGCGCGACTTCGGCGCCGCGACGGAGCCGGAGGACCGGCTGCGGCGGCTGGTGCTGCGGGCCGGGATCGGGCTGGAGACCTTCTGGGTGCAGTGGCTGGAAGAGGCGCTGGCGGAGGTGGCGGACATGGCGCCGGGCGAGCGGCCCGGGGAGTGAACCCCGAACCGCCCGCCGGACCCCGTCGGCGGATGCCGCGCCCCAACGGATGCCGTGGATCGGCAGATGCCCTGACCCGGGGCACCCAGGGCGCGCACCGGACGGATCAGCAGTTGTCGTAGATCAGGGCGCGGACCAGGCGGCAGGTCGTGTCGGAGGGGCTGTGCACCCCGATCTGCGCGGCGGTGCTGCGGATCTTGCGGTTGTGGGCCTGCTCGGGGCGGTAGACGCCGGTGTCGAGCAGGGCTATGGCCAGACGCATGGCCTTCAGGCGGCGGTTGTGGGATTCGTACCGCTCGCGCGGCCATCCGGCGGGCAGTGGCTTCTTGGGCAGCGGGTGGGCCGGGAGAGGCTTCGTCATGAGTGTGGCAGCGGCCATCGGCGACCTCCTGGAGCGTGGAAAGAACCCTCACTGACTGGTTCCCATTCTACTGGCCCCCACTGACAAAAGCCCCTGGCCAGGGGCGATTTGGGGCCTCTGGCCAGGGGCTCTGCGGGCCGCCGGGGCGGCCCGGCTCAGGGCGTGGTGACGGCGGCCCGCAGCAGGGCCTTGTCGGGCTTGCCGACGGGGGTGAGCGGGATCTCGTCCACCGCCCGGACGACGACGGGGGCGTAGAGCGCACCCTTGTGCTCGGTGACGAAGGCGCGCAGGGCGGCGGCGTCCACGCGGTGGCCGGGGGCGGGGACGACCGCGGCGTGCACCTCCTCCGCCTCGTCGGCCGTGCGCACCCCGTAGACGGCGCAGTGGGCGACCGCCGGGTGGGTGTGCAGCAGGTCCTCGACCTCCGCCGGGTGGACATGGCCCCCGACGACGATGATCACGTCCTTGACCCGGTCGACGAGGTAGAGCCGGCCGTCGTCGTCCAGGCAGCCCACGTCGCCGGTCCGCAGCCAGCCGTCGCCGGTCAGCGCCCGCGCGGTCAGCTCGGGCTGCTTCCAGTAGCCGGACATCACGCCGGCGGAGCGTACGTGGACCTCGCCCTGCTCCCCCGCCGGCAGGTCCCGCCCGTCGGCGTCACGGATCGCCAGCTCGACTCCGGGCAGCGCCCGGCCGACGGTGATCCGGCCGCCGGGGCCGGTCGGGGTGTGGTCCGCGGGCAGGGCCGTGGTGATCGACATCGCCTCGGACATGCCGTACATCCCGTACAGCACCGGGCCGAAGGCCTCGGCGGCCGCCATCAGCCGGGACGGGGAGGCCGTGCAGCCGCCGTAGATGATGCCGGTCAGCGAGCCGAGGTCGGTCGTGGCGAGGTCCGGCTCGTCCAGGAGGCGGTACAGCAGCGGGGGCAGCAGCCACAGGTGGCTGATGCGGTCGTGGGCGACGGCGGCGAGGACGGCGGCCGGGTCGAAGGCGCGGTGCAGTACGACGCTGCCGCCGGAAGCGAGCGTCACATCGCTGAGCACGCCCGCCAGGTGGGCCAGCGAGGTGCAGACCAGGAACCGGGGCCGCTCGCCGGTGGCCGCCGACTGCTGGGCGATCATCCCGGCGTACGGGGCGTGCGCCATCCGGACTCCCTTGGGGATGCCGGTCGTTCCCCCGGTGTGCCGGATGCACCAGTCGTCCTCCGGGCGGGCGGCGCTCGGGACGGTGGGAGTGGCCGGCAGGGCGGCGCAGGCGGCCGTCAGGTCGGGGCCGAGGGGGGACGGCGCCGGGCCGAAGGTCATGACCGCGGGGAGCGGGCCCTCGGTGTGCGCGAGGAGGTCGCGCGCGGTGTCGTGCAGCGCCGGGTCGACCAGGAGCAGAGCGGTCTCGGCGCTCGCCACGACACGGGCCAGGGTCTCGGCGGCCATGCCGTCGTAGAGGAGGACCACGCGGGCGCCGAGGAGGTTGACGGCGTAGCGGGCGGCGAGCGCCTCGGCGCGGTTGCCGCTGAGGAGGGAGACGGTGCGGCCGCGGCCGATGCCGTGGTCGGCCAGCACGGCCGCCATCCGGTGGACGGTGGCGTGTAAGGCGCCGGCGGTGACCTCGGGGCGGGCGTCGCCGCCCGGTGTGCCGGTGGTGCCGGGCTCCCCCTCCGGGCCGGTCAGCACGGTCCGGGAGGGGTCCTGGGCGAGGGCGGCCAGGATGGTGTCGACATAGCTGGTGAACGCGGTGGCGGACGGCATGGCGGTGGTGCTCCTCGGTGCGGCGGCGGTGCGTCGGACACCCCCGACGCTAAGCGCGAACACCCATCCGCTCCATGACCAATTCCGCCATGTGGTCATGACCCGAGAGGCATGAGCGGTGCCAGGGTCCCCTCCGCCGCGGCCAGGATCTCGGTGACCCGCAGCCCGAAATGGACGTCGCAGGCGTTCGGCAGGCCGGTGCCGGCCGCGGCGAGCAGGGCGTCGACGGCCCGGTGGTAGGCCGCTTCGGGGCCGTGCCGGCGGCGCGGCAGGGTGGCGATGCCGGCGGTGCCGCGGAGGGTGACCTCGACGCCGGCCGCGGCGGCCGGGGCGGCGAGGCCCACCGTCGCCGAGCTGGCCGCGCCGCTGCTGTGACGCATCGCCAGCAGCACCGTGTCGGCCGGGCCCCGGGAGGCGGTGATCGTCTCCACGTCACCGAGGACCGCGAGGAGCACGGAGAGCGCATGCGGGCCGATGTCCCACAGACCGCCCTTCTCGCGGCGCCACGGCGAGCGGGCGTACGGGCTGGTGGTGTCCTCGACGAAGACCGGGGCGAGCCAGTCGGCG
Organism: Streptomyces sp. NPDC043738; assembly: GCF_056436545.1. NCBI lineage: Bacteria > Bacillati > Actinomycetota > Actinomycetes > Kitasatosporales > Streptomycetaceae > Streptomyces > Streptomyces sp. NPDC043738. Next base: position 90,998 of record NZ_JBWKCJ010000033.1, read on the forward strand.
TGCGCGGTGAACCAGCCGCCGGCGGCCGCCTGGGCGGCGATCCACTCGCCCTCCTCCTCGCCGAAGCGCGCGGTGAAGAAGACCACCGAGGCGACGCCGGCGCGGTCGGCGGCGTCGGCGGCGGCCCGGGCCTCGGGCACGGAGGTGGCGACCGGCTTGTCCAGCAGCAGGTGGCAGCCGGCCTCCGCGGCGCGCACCGCCAACGGGGCCTGGACGGAGGGCGGCAGGGCGATCGACACCGCGTCGCAGGCGGCGAACAGCTCGCCGGGGGTCTCGTAGGGGCGGGAGCCGTGAGCCTGGGCCAGCGCGGCCGCGGCCTCCGCTCTGCGCCCCCAGACACCGGTGAGCTCGACGCCGGGGTGCGCGGCGAGGGCGGGGGCGTGGACGCTGCGCGCCCAGGGGCCGGTGCCGAGGAGTCCGATGCGCATGGTCGTCATGGGGCCAGTGTCCCGCGGGGTGCGGCGCGGCACGCGCAGCCGGCGGCCGTGGCCCCGGCGGGTAATCCGTATGCCCCTACGCCCGGGCGGTGTTACGTTGCATCAGCCGGCCGCGGGACTCCGGTGCGACTTCCGGACCTGCTCTGCAAAGCAACGATTCGCTGCTCGTGCCCCCATTCCCCGGCCGGCATCCGACTGACGGGGGAGGACGGGGTGGCGAGCGGCGCGGATCTGGTGGCGGCCGAGGACGTGCTGCTGTTCGTCAATGCCGCGATCACCTCCACCGGACAGCGCGAATTCCACTCCGACGCCGGTGCGCAGCAGCTGTCGCTGGACTTCCTGCACGCGTACGTACGCATCAACTACCGCCCCCTGTACGCCGCTTCGCTCGCGCTGGACATCAACGACCACAACGCGGCGCTGATCGTGCGGGAGCTGCTGCGGACCGCGGGCGAGGCGAGCGCCGAGGAGCGGCGCACGGAGGGGCGGCTGATCGCGGCCCGGCTGGCGCGGCTGCCCGCACCGCGCGTGTACCGCCTGTTCCGCGCGCTGCGCACCGCCAAGGTCAACAACCGCCGCACCCGCGCGATCATGCGCGACTGGCTCGCGGCGCGCCCGGATGCGGCCCTGGACGCCGTGAAGTACCGGGGCGGCCTCAAGGGCGCGGCGCGGCACGCCCATCTGCCGCTGGACGGCACGGCGGGCACCGGCGGCGAGCTGGGCGACTTCCTGTTCGCACCGGACCGCCGCAGGCACTTCAGCACCCCGCTGCTGGACGCCTGGCGCCGGGCGCACTACGAGCAGGGCGCGGTGTACGAGCTGCCGTTCACCGTCGCCGAGGGCTTCGCGGCGGCGCACGGCATCGACCGCCGCGCCTTCCTGGAGCGCATCGCACCGCGCATGACGCGGCTGGAGCGGCTGCGCACGCAGGAGTCGGCCCGTGCGCGCGGTGCCCGGCCGGACCTCGATCTCGGCGGGCTGCCGCTGACCCGGCTGGCCTCGTACGTCCTCGGGCTGCCGCTGGACGAGCGGGCCGCGCGGCGCGCCGAGCTGACCGGTGCGCTGCGGGCGGCGGCCCGGCGTACGGCCGGTGCGCGGGCCGGGACCTGGGGCCGGGTGGCGGCCGTATTGGACGACAGCTTCTCCACCACCGGCTCGCGGCAGAAGCGGCACCGTCCGCTGGCGACCGCGCTGGCCTGCCACTTCCTTCTGGAGGCGCTGGCGCGGACGTATCTGCCGCGGTGGACTTCCGGGCGGCGGGACGCGCTGCTGGCCTTCCCCTACGGGCCGACGCCCCTGGGGATGCGCCTGCTGGACGCGCTGGAGGACGCGCCGGAGCGGCTGGTGATCGTCTCCGACGGGTGGGACAACGCGCCGCCCGGCCTGGCCGGTGAGGTGCTCCGGGTGTGGCGCACCCGGCTCGATCCGGAGCACCGCACCTCCGTGGTGCACCTCAACCCGGTCTACGACGCCGAGGACTTCGCCGTACGGCGGCTGTCCGCCTCGGTGCCGACGGCCGGGGTGCGCGACGCGGAGGATCTGCCGGCGCTGGTGCAGCTGGCGCGGTTCGCCGAGGGCCGTACGGGGCTCGCCGAGCTGCGGGCCCATATGGACGAGCGGGTGCGGCGGTTCCTGGGCGAAGAGCCGGGACGGAAGGAGGCTTCGGCATGAGCGGCCTGGATCTGAGCGGGCTGCGCGCCCGGCCGGCCCAGGTGTGGGGCGCGGTCCGGCTCGTGCCGCTGGTGCGCGCCGAGCCGATCGTCGATCTCCGGCTGCACCGCGAGCTGTACGAGGACGGCCCGGCGACCGTGTCGGCCGACCGGAACACCTCCTACACCTCGTACGTCCCGCACGGGTTCGTGGCGGACTGGACCTCCGACGGGTCGCCCGCCGCCGCGTACGGCTCGCAGCTGAGCGACGGGCGCGGCCCGGTGGCCTGCGCGCCGCTGCACTTTCCGCGCAGGCTCGTCCAGAAGCGGGGCGGGGCGCGCGGCAAGGGGCCCTCGCCCGGCGGGTCTTCGGGCGGGCTGCGCTTCCTGCCGCTCCATCTGGCGCTCGACGGCTATCTGGCGCTGCACTTCGGCGGCCCGTCGATCGTGTGGGAGGAGTGGACCCGGCGGGCGGTGCGCGAGGGGCTCTCGCCGCGTGCGGAGCGGGCCTACCGGGGCGAGCGGGTGCCCGGGCTCGAGGACGCGCTGCGGGTCTTCGAGATCCATCCGGGACAGTGCGGTGTGCTGGTGTACGTCGCCGACGCGCCGGCCGCCGCCTTCGTGGTGCCGCACCCGGACGACTACCGGGCGCTGCACCCGTCGCTGCTGCAGGACCTCTACGGCGAGCTGATGTACCAGTACGCCCTCTACGGCGGACCGGTGCCGGAGTTCACCGCCCGGATCGCGGCGGAGTACGTCACCTCGCTCGGGGAGCTGCGCTCCGCCGCCGAGCGCCGCGCCCGGGAGTGGGAGGCGCAGCATGCCGACCTGATGGCGGGCGAACTGCTCGACGAGTCCTACGACGTCCGGCGGGTGTACCGGATGGGGCGCTTTTCCCTGTCGCGCTTCCTGCCGCCGTTCGCGCTGCACCGCCCCCAGCACATCGGCGAACTGATCACGGACGGGAAGGGGCGGGTCGCCTACCTCAAGACGTTCCGGCTCTCCGACAAGCAGGTCCGGCGCGGCCATGTGCTGCACCGGCTCGCCGCGCACGAGTGGCACGTGGGGCGTACGGCACGGGCGCTGGGCATCAGCGGCCAGGAGCTGGTGCGGCGCGTCGAGCATCTGGGATTCCAGGGCCTGCTGAAGCACTTCGGTTGAGCTTTGCACCACATCTGCGGCGACAAAGCGGTGCATATCGACACCCGCGAACCAGACCAAAGCCGGGCATAAAGCCGCGGAATCGCGGGATGTCCGGTTGAGTAACCTGCGGTTCACATATGGGCAACGGACGGGAAACGGCCTGTTGCGAGTGTGCGGCAGTACGCCCGCACGCGTACCCGCACCTACCCGTATAAGAGGACCCCGTGACCATCAAGGCCGAGTACATCTGGATCGACGGCACCCAGCCGACCGCCAAGCTCCGTTCCAAGACCAAGATCCTGGCGGACAGGTCCGAGCTGCCGCGTTGGGGCTTCGACGGGTCCAGCACCAACCAGGCCGAGGGCCACTCGTCGGACCTCGTCCTGGAGCCGGTGTTCAGCTGCCCGGACCCGATCCGCGGCGGCGACCACCTGCTGGTGCTGTGCGAGGTGCTCCACACGGACCTGACCCCGCACCCCTCCAACACCCGTGCGCTGCTGCGCCCGGTGGCGGAGAAGTTCGCCGGCCAGGAGCCGATCTTCGGCATCGAGCAGGAGTACACCTTCCTCAAGGGCGACCGTCCGCTCGGCTTCCCCGAGGGCGGCTTCCCCGCGCCTCAGGGCGGCTACTACTGCGGTGTGGGCGCGGGCGAGATCTTCGGCCGGGAGATCGTCGAGAAGCACCTCGACCTGTGCCTGGCGGCCGGCCTCGGCCTGTCCGGCATCAACGCCGAGGTCATGCCCGGCCAGTGGGAGTTCCAGGTCGGCGCCCTGGCGCCGCTGGAGGTCTCGGACCACATGTGGGTGGCGCGCTGGCTGCTGCACCGGGTGGCGGAGGAGTTCGGCGTCACCGCGTCGCTGGAGGCCAAGCCGGCCAAGGGCGACTGGAACGGCGCGGGTGCGCACACCAACTTCTCCACCCGCGCGATGCGCGAGGGCTACGACGCGATCATCACCGCCTGTGAGGCGCTGGGCGAGGGCGACAAGCCGCTGGAGCACGTGCGCCAGTACGGCACCGGCATCGAGGACCGGCTGACCGGCGCGCACGAGACCGCGCCGTGGGACCAGTACAGCTACGGCGCCTCCGACCGCGGTGCCTCGGTGCGCATCCCGTGGCAGGTCGAGGTGGAGAAGAAGGGCTACATCGAGGACCGGCGGCCGAACGCCAACGTCGACCCGTACGTGGTCACCCGGCTGATCGTGGACACCTGCTGCACGGAACTGGCGCGACGCGAGCAGATCTGAGCGAGCAGGCCGCGCGGGCAGAGTCGAGGCAGGCGGAACGCACGCGCGGGAAGGGGCCGGGCCGAGGGGCCCGGCCCTTTCGCGTGCCCGGCGCCGCTTCTCGCGCCGGGCCGCGGCCGGTTGTCAGTGGCGGCTGGCAGGCTGGGGACATGCTTGCGATCAGCGTCAAGACCGAGACCGGGGCGGACCGTTCACGCCCCACGGCGGCCGAGCTGGCAGGGCTGCTGCGGCGGATCGGCGGCGACGGCGACCACTTCGTGGTCGCCGAGCGGCTGCCGGCCGAGGACCAGGTGTATGTGCAGACCTGGCGGGACGGCGACGGGCTCTTCCAGGTGGCACACCGCGACGGCGCGCCCGAGCGGCACTTCACCGCACGGACCGGCGACGCCCAGCGGGTCGCCGAGGTCTTCGTGGACTGGGCGCGCGGCGGGGAGTCGTGGCGTACGGCGCTGGACTGGCGGCCCGCGGACCTGTACTCCACACCCGGACTGGACCCGGAGACCCGAGCCGCCGCCGAGGAGCAGGCCCGCAAGGGCATCCGGTCCGGCTTCCGGCCCTTCCACGAGGTCGCGCAGAGCGTCTGCGACGCCTTCGGCCCCGAGGACACCCCGGTCTCGCTGGACGAGGCCCGGCGGCTCGTCGCGGGCCTGTGGGAGGAGCGGCTGACCGAGCAGGCCGACTGGCCCGAGGTCACCGACCCGGACCGGGTCGCGCAGGCCTTCGCCGCGCTGGGGGCCCAGGGACTGACGGCCCGGATGGACTTCACCTGCTGCGGCCGCTGCGGGCTCGGCGAGATGGCCGCCGAACGCGCCGAGGGCGACCGGGGCTTCGTCTTCTTCCACCACCAGGACACCGAGGCGGCCGCTGCGGGCCATGGGCTGGCGGTCCGGTACGGCGCCTACGCGGACCCCGGGGAGGCATCGGGCGAGGCCCCGGCGGACGAACGCGCCGTGATCGGTCGGACGGTGGCCGCGGCGCTCGCCGAGGCGGGGCTGCCGGTGCGCTGGGAGGGCGATCCGGACCGGGTCATCGAGGTCGCCCCGCTGGACTGGCGCAAGCGGCTGCCGGTGGGGGCCTGAGATGGCCCTGCGCATGCCCTGGCTCGCGCCGCTCTACGTCGGCGCCGTGCAGCTCGGCGCACACGCCACCGCGCGGCTGCCCGAAGGCCGGCGCACCCGGTTGCTGCGCCGCCACTCCACCAATGTGGCCAATCTGCGGGCCGGCCGCTGGGAGACGCTGGCCACCAGCGCGGGCCTCGTCGAGGAACCGCTTCCGCTCCCGTACGCCGCCGCGCTGCTCGCCGCCCTGGGGACGGCCGAGACCCGCTGGGGCCCGGGGGGCGCGGCGGCCGTGTTCGCGGCCGGGCACACGGGCGCCAGCCTGCTGGTCTACGCGGGGCTGCGCGGCCGGGTGCGCACGACCCCGCCGGACCCGACCGCGCAGGCCGTCGACGTCGGGGCCAGCTACGGCTTCAACGCCACGCTGGGCGCCCTGGCCGCGAGCGTCCCGCACCGCGGGGCCCGGGCCGCGGCGACCACCGGGCTGCTGGCGCTGGGCATCCGCCCCGTACTGCGGCGCGGCCGGACGTTCACCGACGCCGGACATCTGGCGGCGATAGCGCTCGGCGTGGCGGTGGGGTACGGCATACGGGCACGTACGGGACGAGCCGCCACCACCTGAGCCGGGACGGCGGGGCGGCCGACCCCACCGAGCCGCAACGCGTCACCCGCCCGCACGGGACCGCCCGCCAACGACCGCCCATCGGTTTTCGGCCATCGGCTCCGCGTCCCCGCCCTCCCCAACTCCATGGCGAGGAGGCCGAGTCGGAGCCGCATCGCTCCCGGTCCCGCCACCCACGCGGGCCGGGCGCGGCGGAATTACGTCACACCGGCACCCGGACGAGGGACAGATCACCGACCGTCTGGTTCAATAAAGCCATGGCCAGCCTTACAGACAGCGCGACGGGTCGCAGCGACCTCGAGCCCTTCTGGCCGTCCCGGCAGGCTCACGCCTTCGACCTTCTGTGTTGCCGCGCACACTGAGCGCGGGCCCGCACACGCCTCATCGACGCCGCTCGACCGGCGTCCCCAGCCCTGCCCGCGCGCACGACGTCCCCGACGCCCCTCTGCGCGAAAGAGCTGACTCCCGATGACGAACGTCCGTACTCTGGCCGCCAACTCCGCGACGGCTCCCGAGTCCCCCCGCACCACCCCGCACCCCCACCGCCACCGACTGCGCGCGGTGACACCCGACGAGGCCCTCGCCTCGCCCGCCACCGCCCCGCACCACGGTGTCCAGTCGGTCGCCGAGCTGCTGGAGTCCGGCGCGACGTGGATCCCGGCGCCCCAGCACAGCGTGCCCGCGCTGCCCGGCCAGCCCCCGATGGTCGGGTACCTGGTCCTGGTGCCCGCCGAGCAGGCCGCCGCGCAGCCGGCCGTCGAACCCCCGGCCGCGCCGACCGGCGACGAGATCGTGCGGATCGACCCCGAGCAGCGGACCGCGTACGTCCAGGGCCGGCCGCTGGATCTGACGTACCTCGAGTTCGAGCTGCTGGCGCATCTGGTCGCCCATCCGCACCGGGTGCACACCCGCGACCAGCTGGTGACCACGGTGTGGGGGTACGGCCACGTCGGCGACGGCCGCACCGTCGACGTCCATGTCGCCCGGCTGCGCCGCAAGTTGGGCGCCCGGCACCGGGCGTCGATCGTGACGGTGCGCCGGGTCGGCTACAAGTACGTGCCGAGCACCTAGCAACCGGCGCCCGCCCGCTCCTTCGGGGGCGGGAGGGCGCCCGAGCCGCGCCGGTGCAGACACCCCACACCGCTCGCCACCAGCAGTCCCATTCCGGAAGCCAGCAGCATCGCCTTGGCCGGGGAGTCGGTGACCGCCGCGCCGCCCAGGCCGCCGAGGGCCGCGCTGCACAGCGCCCAGACGCCCGCGCCCACCGCGTCCAGCAGTACGAAGCGGCGCAGCGGGAAGCGGACGCTGCCGGTGGACAGGGCGGAGACCACACGGCCACCGGGCACGAAGCGGCCGGCGACGACGAGCAGGGCCGCGTGCCGCTCGACCATCGCGCGGGCCCTGGCGTGCCGGGCGCGGCCGCGTTCGCCCCGGAGCAGCCGGGCGCTGGCGCGTGGGCCGGCGTACCGCCCCACCGCGTAGCCCAGGCAGTCGCCCGCCAGCGCCCCGGCCGCCGCGACGCCCGCCAGCAGGGCGAGCAGCGGCAGATCAGGGCCGATGAGCACGGCGACCAGAAGGACCGTGCTCTCGCTCGGCATGAACGGCAGCAGTGCGTCGAGAGCGGACACCAGCAGCACGACCAGCCACAGCCAGGGCGAGTCCAGCAGGCCCTGGAGCGGCTCGGTGAGCTGGTCGAGCTGGTCAAACATGGGCCGGGGCGTCCCTGACCTCCGCGGCCGCCACCGACGTGTGCCGCACCGCCGCGCCCCGCACCGGCGCGGCCTCCGGAGTCCGGCCGCCCAGCACCGCCCGTGCCGCGCGCGCCGCCAACTCCCGCCGGTCCAGGCCCGCGTCCCGGCCCGTCGTCGTCAGCACCGGATGCGCGGTGACGCGGATCGTCAGCGCGCGGGCGGCGAGCACCCGGCGCAGCGAACCCACAAAGGTGTCCTCGCCGCAGAACGCGGCGACCGTGCTGGGCAGTTCCCGCTGGGTGTACTCGATGGTCACCGGCCGGACCGGTGCGCCCGCGTCGAGCGCGGCCTGGAAGGTGGCCCTGCGGAAGGTGCCCTGATCGGCGGTGCACCAGGTGGTGGCCTGCGGGAAGACCGCCACCGACCGTCCGGAGGCGAGCATCCCGGTCAGATCCCTTATCGCGCCGGGCAGCCCGCGGGGGCTCGTACGGTCAATGAAGTGCGTACCGGCTCTGCGGGCCAGTCCGCCGACCACCGGCCAGCCGCCGACCTCGCGCTTGGCGAGCAGGGTGACCGGTTCGACGGCGAGCAGGGCGGGGATGTCGAGCCAGGAGATGTGGTTGACGACGAGGAGGGTGCCGGGGCCGCCCCCGCAGGTGAGGGTGCCGGGGCCCTCCCCCGGGCTGTCGAGGCGGATGCCCAGCGCGTCGAGCAGCGCGCCGGCGTGGGCCCGCAGCCGCACCGGATCGGCCATCCGCTCGCCGTCCGTGAGCGCCCGGCGCACCCGGTGCGCGAAGACCGCCGAGCGCCGGGCGACACCGGTCGCCGGTATCCGCGGCAGGGTGTGCGCCGCACAGCCCGGTGTGCAGTCGGACCAGACGTCCCAGGGACCGTTCACCGCTCCCCCAGGAAGTAGCGCCGGTAGCGGTCGCCGAGCCGTTCCATGTCCAGGACGACGAAGAAGTCGGCGACGTCGAACTCCGGGTCGTGGGCGGGCGCGCCGCAGATGAAGGCGCCGATGCGGAGGTAGCCCCGCAGCAGCGGGGGCAGCTGGGCCAGGCTGGGGCGGTCGGGCACCGGGACGGTGGAGTGCCAGGGCTGGTGCGGGGTGACCTGCAGCTCGGGCGGCGCGGCGTGGCGGGTGCGGCCCAGCTCCCAGGCGTGGGCGGCGGCGGTGCCGCCGTCGGCGAGCGGGACGGAGGCGCAGCCGGCCAGGTAGCGGTGGCCGGAGAGCAGGGTGTAGCGGGCCAGGGCGGCCCACATCTGGGTCATCACCGCACCGCTGCGGTGGTCGGGGTGGACGCAGGACCGGCCGGCCTCGATGAGGGAGGGGCGCAGCTCCTCCAGGGACCCGAGGTCGAACTCGCCGTCGGAGTACAGCCGCGGGCTGCGGCCGGGCGGCAGCAGGCGGTAGGTGCCGACGACCTCGCCGGTGGCGGTACGGGTGACGATGAGGTGGTCGGCGAGCTCGTCGACGGCGTCGATGTCGTGGCCGGCCAGCGGGGAGTGCAGGGTCGCGCCCATCTCGCCGGCGAAGACCTGGTGGCGCAGGCGCTGCGCGGCGCGGATCTGTTCGGTGGTGTCGGCGATCTGCGCGGTGTAGTCGGGGACGGACGCGGCGGGTACCGCCGCGGGTCCGGGAGCGGTGCCGGGGGTGGTGGACGCGGTCGTTGCCATGCTCATGGGAGCCCTCCATGGGGAGTGGGGAGGCTGCGATAGACCGGCGGGCCACGGTCATGACCTGGCCCTTCTCTACGCGCCAGACTGTTCCCCGGCCCGACAGCCGGGCACGTGAAGCGCAGGGAGCTAGGGGGTGAGCCTCCGCGTAACACTGCGTTTTGCCTGCCTCCCACGTTGTCGGCTGTCCCGCCGTGGGGGTTTTCGCCGTTGCGCCTGCGGCGGGCCCCTCCGCTGCGCTTTGCTGCTTCCCACGATTTCGGCTTTCCCGCCGTGGTGGTTTTTCGCCGTTGCGCCTGCGGCGGGCCCCTCCGCTGCGCTTTTGCTGCGGTCGACTTTTTTGGCTTTCGCGCCGTTGCGCCTGCGGCGGGCGGATTCCGCTGCGCGGGGCTGTTCGGCTGCCGGTGACGGGCCGGAGGGGTGGGGGTGTGGGACTGCTGCGCTTTACGTCCCACACCCCCACCCCTCCGACCCGCCCCCTCCCGTTGGTGGGTGGGAAAAGACCGTGGGGGTGTACGT
>NZ_JBWKCJ010000034.1:0-71082 GCF_056436545.1 Streptomyces sp. NPDC043738
TCCCCCCCCCCCCCCCCCCACCCCCCCCCCCCCCCCCCCCCCCGCCCCCCCCCCCCCCCCCCCCTCCCCCCCCCCCCCCCCCCCCCCCCCCCCCCCCCCCCCCCCCCCCCCCCCCCCCCCCCCCCCCCCGCCCCTGGTCAGTCCCGTCCCAGCACCACCGTCCCCGACGAGCAGAACCAGCCGCCCGTTCCCGAGGCGACCGCGAGCCGAGGCGGTGCGCCGTCGGCCCGGTGGACCTGGCGCTCGGGCCCGGCCTCGCCGCGGAGCTGGCGTACCGCCTCGACCAGCAGGAACAGGCCGCGCATGCCCGGGTGGCAGGCGGCCAGACCGCCGCCGTCGGTGTTGACCGGCAGCGCGCCGTCCCGCAGCAGCCGCCCCTTCTCGACGAACGCGCCGCCCTCGCCCTTGGCGCAGAAGCCCAGGTCCTCCAGCGTCACCAGGGTCATATAGGTGAAGGCGTCGTAGATCTGCGCGAGGTCGATCTCGGCGGGGCGGACACCGGCGCGGTCGAAGGCGAGGCGCCCGGAGACCGCCGCGGGCGAGACCGTGAAGTCGTCCCACTCGGACATGGTGGTGTGGGAGACCGCGGTGCCCGAACCGAGCACCCATACCGGGGGCTTGGCGAGGTCGGGCACACAGTCCTCGGCGACCAGCAGGACCGCGCAGCCGCCGTCGGAGCGGATGCAGCAGTGCAGCTTGGTGAACGGGTCGGCGATCATCGGGCCGGAGAGGACCTCGTCGACGGTGATCGGGTCGCGGTACATGGCGTCCGGGTTGGCCGCCGCGTTGGCGCGCGCCTGGACCGCGACCTGGGCCAACTGCTCCAGTGTGGTGCCGTATTGGTGCATATGGCGGCGGGCGGCCATGGCGTACTTGGCGATCAGGGTGTGCCCGTAGGGGACCTCGAACTGGAGCGGGCCGCGGGCGCCGAAGGAGAGGTTCGCGGTGCGGCGGCGGGCCTTGATGTCGGCGCGGGCGGTGGAGCCGTAGACGAGGAGCACGGCGCGTGCCTGGCCGGCGGCGATCGCGTCGGCGGCGTGCGCGGCCAGCACCTCCCAGGTGGCACCGCCGACCGAGGTCGAGTCGACCCAGGTGGGGCGCAGCCCCAGGTACTCGGCGACCTCGACGGGGGCGAGGGTGCCCAGCCCGGCCGAGGCGAAGCCGTCGATCACCGAGCGGTCCAGGCCGCTGTCGGCGAGCGCCCGGCGGGCTGCCTGCGCATGCAGGGCGTACGGGGTGGCCTGGTCCACGCGACCGCAGTCGGAGAGGGCCACCCCGGCGACGGCGACCCGGCGACGCCCCGACGGAACCCTTGTGGCCACTGACTGTGCTGAAGCCGCAGACGGCGCTGAAGTCACCGACGGACCTGAAGCCGCTGACGGCGCTGGCGGCACGGACGGCGCTGAAGACATGAATCTGACGGTACATCAGATACGCTCGGGCGGGCAGGGTGCGTCGGGCACCCCCGGGAATCGGGATTCCCCTAGGAAAGTGCATCCCCCGTCCCTACTATGACGCCCCGTCAGATCGGAAGCGGGGGCCCGTTCGGACCGGACGGGCGTTGTCGCACGGCCGGGAGGAGCCCGCCGATGGATGCCGCGTTCACCGAGGAGCAGCACGAAATCCGCCGCACGCTGCGCGAGCTGCTGCACAAACGCTGCGGCCCGGACGAGGTCAAAGCGGCGGTACGCACCCCGCCGGGCTACGACGAACAGCTGTGGCGCCAACTCGCCGCACAGCTGGGGCTCCCCGGGCTGGCGCTGCCCGCCGCGTACGCGGGGGTGGGCTGCGGACCCACCGAACTCGCCCTGGCCTGCGAGGAGACCGGCCGCGCCGTACTCCCCTCGCCGCTGATCGCCACCGCGGCGCTGGCCGCCCCGCTGATCCTCGCCCTGGGCAGCGAACGGCAGCGCGCCGAGCTGCTGCCCCCTCTGGCGACCGGGGAACTGACCGGGACCCTGGCCGTTCCGGGCGGACGGCTCGCCACCGCGCTGGCCCTGACCGGCGCCAACGACGGCGACTGGGCGGGCGGCGGCCGGGCCGGCGGCATCCAGGCACGGCGCGTGGCACCGCAGGGCGCGGCGCCCGGGCCGAAGGGCGGCGCGGAGCCGGAGGCGGGCGCCGGCTGGCGGCTGTACGGGGAGGCCGGGCAGGTGCTGAACGGGCACACCGCGCAGGTGCTGGTGGTCGCCGCGCACACCGGCGGCTTCGCGCGCAGCCGCACACTGCTCTTCCTCGTGCGGGCGGACGCCCGGGTACGCGGCGAGGGGCCGGCCCGCCTCCGGGGGCTGCTGCGGACCCGGCAGACCGCGCTGGACGAGACCCGCCCGCAGGCGCGGCTCGAACTGCGCGACGTCCCAGCGGAGTTGCTGGGCGAGAGCGGGGCGGAGGGCGAGGGGGCCGGGGGCGGTGACGGGGCGGCGGTCGCGCGGGCGCTCGCCGCGACCGGTGCGGTGGCCGCCGCGGCGCTGGCCGCCGAGGCGGTCGGGGCGGCCGATACGGCACTGGCCCGGACCGTCGCCCACGTCCGGGAGCGCGAGCAGTTCGGCCGGCCCATCGGCTCCTTCCAGGCGGTCCAGCACCGGCTCGCCGACTTGTACGTGTCGCTGCAGGCGGCGCGCTCGGCGGTGTACTACGCGGCGTGGTCGGCGGGGCGCGGACGGTCCGGGGAGCACCCCGCCGCCCCGTACGGTCCGCCCGGGGCGGCCGAGCCCGGGGTGGCCGCGCTGGCCCTCGCACAAGCGCTGGAGACGCTGCGGGCGGTGGCGGCCGAGGCGGTGCAGCTGCACGGCGGCATCGGCTTCACCTGGGAGCACGAGGCGCATCTGTACTTCAAGCGCGCGGCCTGCGACGAACTGCTGCTGGGGCCCGTGCACCGGCTGCGCGCCCGGGCCGCCGAGGAGGCGGGTCTGTTCCCCGGCGGGGCGGGCGCCGTCGACGGTGGCCGTGCGGCCGGGGCCGCACGGCCGGCCGGTGTGCCGACGGCGGGCCGTACCCGAGAGGCGGTCGATGCGTGATGCCGGCAGGCGAGCGGCTGGTGCAGAGGGTCTCGGCCACCCGTGCGTTCGCCCGGGTCGCACCGCACGTCATCCCGGCGCTGGACCGCGCGGTGCACCGGCTGACCCGCGGGAAGGTGCTGCTCAGCGCCCGGATGCTGCCCGGGTTGATCCTCACCGCGACCGGCGCCAGGAGCGGGCGGCCGCGGCGTACGCCGCTGGCCTGCGTGCCGCAGGAGGACGGCGGGTGGCTGCTGGTCGGCAGCAATTTCGGGCGGCCGGGCCATCCGGCCTGGACGGGAAACCTGCTCAGGAATCCGGAGGCGGAGGTGAGTTGGCGGGGGCAGGACATCGGCGTACGGGCCCGGTTGCTCACCGGTGAGGAGCGGGCGCGGGCGTGGCGGGCGGCGCTTGCGTTCTGGCCGCCGTACGCCGCGTACCAGGCGCGGGTGGAGCGGGAGATCCGGCTGTTCCGGCTGGAGCGGCGCTGAGCCCGCCGTACGCGGACCGTTCCCACGCACACACAGCGGGTGCCCCGGCGTACCCCTTGGGGGGACGGGCGGCACCCGCTGTGTGTGCGGTACGGCTATGGCAGGACGGATACAGGACCGATACGGGCCGACGGCGAACCGGCTCGGGTACAACGGGACTTCGAGGCGCGGCTGTTGCCTGGCCGCTCCCTTGGTCGCCGGCGCGGTTGCCTGGTGGTGGTTCCGCTAGGAAGTCCGCTTCATATGGTCCGCTTCATTTGGTGGGCTTCTTGCCCGTGATGCCGAAGTGCACCAGCAGCGCCAGATTCGGCTTGAGCTCGGCCTGCTTGACGCCCCAGCTCTGGAAGCCCTTCTGGTGTCCGGCGACCGCCGCGAGCATCGCGACGATGGAGCCGGCCATGGCCGCCGCGCTCACGTCCTTGTCGACCTTGTTCTTGCTCTGGAGCTCCTGGATGGAGTCCGTGAGCGAGTTGGTGACGGCGTTGAGGATCTTCATGCGGATCTTGTAGAACCGCTTGTCGCCCTCGGCCGCACCCAGGTCGACGACGCGGAGAATCGCGTCGTGCTTGCGCCAGAAGGAGAGGAAACCCTCGACCAGGTCCTCTGCCGCCTGCCAGCCGGACTTGCCCACCCAGGAGCGTTCGGCGACAAGATCGGTCAGAGTGGCGCCTTCCTTGGCCATCTCCTCGGCGATTTCGAGGACGGCTCCCTCGACGTCCGGGAAGTACTGATAGAACGTAGCGGGAGAAGTCCCCGCTTTTCGGGCCACATCGATGACCTTGACGTCCCGGTAGGGGGACGAACTGAGCATTTCACTGAGGCAGTCGAGAAGCTTTTGCCGCGTCGCCTGTCCGCGGCGGCCAGCAACTCTGCCGTCGACGGTTCGAACTTGTCCTGTCATGCCGTCAGCTTACCGAGGGGTGATCGGAGCGCGATTTGACTGCCTGCAAATGGGGATGGGGAGTTAGGGGTGCGCGCTCGCCTGCGAGTGTGCTGGTGGCGGGCCTGCTGAGGGCGGTGGATTCGGCGCGGAGGCTTGATCCGAAGCGGTGAATGGCCTTATCAACAGGCTGTGGACAACTTTGGTGGATAAGCGGTCACTGTCTGTGCATGAAATAGGCAATCGCGGACGCCAGTTGGGCGCCCGGCGCATATATCGCGTATCGCCTCCGCTTTCTCGCGCGGAATCGACCAGTATCCACCGGAATCGAGTTCGCGTTCGATTGATTGTGTTTGATTGCTCGGCGGGCGCGGGACGCGAACCGGCGCTAGCTTGGACATATGGCCACCACGGCGGCCGGCGATGGCTCCTGCGCGGACGGCGATCGCCGCGCCGCGCGGGTGTCCTGGTGCCGAAGTGGTCGGCGGCGGCGCAGAATTGAGGCGTCGGGCAGGGGAGGGTGACGGGGGGCGACGAGGGGGAACGGCGGGGGCATGGCCGGCCGGCCGTCGAAACGGAGCGCTGAGCGTCCGTATATCGGGCGGTGTCGCACCCGGGGGAAGCCGCAACTCATCGGTAACCCCCAGGTGGCCACCCGTCGGCGGACGTATCGGAGCACGTCAGGCCAGGTTGGGTTACGTCGGGTAACGGGCCTGTTGCGGGTCGCGGGGGGTATGCCATGACACGGCGGACAGGCCCCGGGTTCGCAACCGTCGGCTCGGCCAGGAAGAATCACCACGCGGACGGCCGTTTCGGCCAGGCGGTGAGACGCTGCATCGGGGCAGTGGCTCTCGGCGGCTCGTGGCTTTTGAGAGTCTCTTTTTTTTACGCCCCACGGGGAGGTGGCAGGCAAGTGGTGGAGCAGCTGAAGCAGCTGACGCAGCACGATCCCCGGCGGATCGGGCCGTTCGAGGTGCTCGGCCGTCTCGGGGCCGGCGGCATGGGACTGGTCTATCTGGCGCGCTCGGCGTCCGGCCGGCGCGTGGCGATCAAGACGGTGCGTACCGAGCTCGCCGAGGACCAGCTGTTCCGGGTCCGCTTCACACGCGAGGTAGAGGCGGCCCGCGCGGTCAGCGGCTTCTACACCGCGGCGGTGGTCGACGCCGATCCGCGTGCCGCGGTGCCCTGGCTGGCGACGGCGTACGTCCCCGCGCCCTCCCTCGAGGAAATAGTCAATGAGTGCGGGCCGCTGCCGGCCCAGGCGGTGCGCTGGCTGGCGGCCGGCATCGCCGAGGCGCTGCAGTCCATCCACGGTGCGGGTCTGGTCCACCGCGACCTGAAGCCGTCGAACGTACTGGTCGTCGAGGACGGCCCCCGGGTGATCGACTTCGGTATCGCCTCCGGGGTGTCCAACACCCGGCTGACGATGACCAACGTGGCCGTCGGCACGCCCGCCTACATGTCGCCCGAGCAGGCCAGGGACTCGCGCAGCGTCACGGGCGCGAGCGATGTCTTCTCCCTCGGCTCGACCCTGGTCTTCGCCGCCACCGGGCACGCCCCCTTCCACGGCGCCAACCCCGTCGAGACCGTCTTCATGCTGCTGCGGGAGGGCCCCGACCTGACCGGGCTGCCGGACGAGCTGCGGGGGCTCCTGGAGTCCTGTATGCAGATGGAGGCCGGCCACCGCCCGTCCCCCGCCGATCTGCAGTCCCAGCTCGCCCCGCACCTCTTCGGCTCCGGCAGCGACGACAGCGGTACGGCCTCGGCCTGGCTGCCGCCCGGGGCGGTGGCGCTCATCGAGGGCCGGCGCGGCGGGCGCTCCGCCGTACCGAAGGACACCCAGCGGGCCGGCTCCGGGCGCGCTGCCGGCCGTCCGGCATCCGTGCCGCCGTCGGCGCCCCCGATGCCCGCACCCCGGCCCGTACAGGCGCCTCCGCGGCCCGAGAGCGCCCCCGCGGGGGCTGCCGCGGAGACCGGCTGGCCCGGTCGGATCGGCGCCGGTCCCGGCGCGGCGCCCCGTGGTGGCGACCCGAGAGGCAACCCCGGCCCGATGCCGCAGCCCGCGGCGCTCGGCCCGGACATCTCCACGGCCCGCATGACCCCGGTCTCCGCGGCACCGCCCGCCGCCGCGCCGCCCGCTGAGGGCGCCGCCGGTCCCGTACACCTCGGCGGCTCGCCCGCCCCGATAGGGCCGGGGCCGCGCGCCGAGACCCGCGAGCCGCAGCCGCGGGGCCAGGCCGGTGCCGCGACGAACTGGGTTCGGCCTCCTGGTGCCGGCCCGGCGGCCGGTGCGGGGCAGCAGGGCGCCCCGGCGGCAGAGGGCGCCGCGGCACAGCCCGCCGCCCCGCCCGAGGCGCCGTCCGCCGAGCCGGGCCGCTGGCGCCCCTGGCGGTTCCGCATGTCGAACGATGTGTGGGGCACCCCCGCCGTGGACGGCGATCTGCTCTACGTCACGTCCTTCGAGGTGCACGCGCTCGATGTGGCCAGCGGGCGCCGCAAGTTCAAGACCCGTGACGTCGCCTGGGCGATGGCGGTCGCGGACGGGCGGATCCACGCCTCGGACGGTCCGAGCCTGTACGCGCTGGACGCCGTCGACGGCACCGAGCGCTGGCGCCTGAACACCGAGGGCTGGGTCTACGCCCTCAAGGTCGACCGCGGGACCGTCGTCACCAGTACCCGCGGTGGCGGTGTCCAGGCGTGGGAGGCCGCCACCGGCGAGCTGCTGTGGGAGATCGGTGGCGTCCAGACCGACTTCGAGACCGCCGAGGCCGGGCCCGTGGTGCACGAGGGCACGGTGTTCGTGTGGGCCGACGCGCGGCTGAAGGCGCTGGAGGCGCGTACCGGCGCCGAGCGCTGGTCGTACCCGGTGGGGGACGTGGCGGCCTGCGGCGGGGTGCCGATGCGGCTGCTGCCCGCGTCGGACGGCGCGGTCTACGTGGTGGCGGGGACGCGGGTGCTGGCGATCGACATCGCGCGTGGCGAGGTGCGCTGGCACTTCGAGGCGCCCGCGGTGTTCCTGAGCCCGCCGGCCTTCGCCCCCGGACCGGCCGTCACCGGCGGCGGGGTCTATCTGGCGGACTATCTGGGCACGGTCTACGCGCTGGACGCGGCGGACGGCCGCGACCGCTGGCGGATCGCCACCGAGGCCCGGCAGTCCGTCGAACCGGTGCTGGTCGCGCACGGCGCGGTCCACCTGGGCAGCGGCAAGGCGCTCTACACCCTGGACGCGGTGACCGGCACCCCGCGCTGGCGCTTCCAGGCCGGCGCGGAGGTCGTCGGCGCACCGGTCGTCGCCGAGGGCCGGGTGCACTTCGGCTCCGCGGACCACTGTCTGTACACGCTCGACGCGATGGGTGGCCAGCTGCGCTGGAAGCTGGAGACCGGCGGCGAGATCACCGGCTCGCCGGTGGCCGTCGGCGGGGTCGTCTACGCCTGCAGCAAGGACCGCTGCGTGTACGCGCTGGACGCGGCGAAGGGGACGGGACTGGCGCGACGGGCTTAACGGGCGTAGCCGCGCGACCGGCGACCGGGGAATACGGCTCGCCCTCGTCTCGTTCGGCCCCGCAGGGGGCGTCCGCGTCCCCTAGGGGATGTGTTCGCCCCCGCCCTAGGGTCTCCCGGCGCCCCGGCGCCCCGGCGCCCCGCCCTCCCGGACCGTCGTTTCCCGCCGCCCGCCCGAGCCCGTCTCCCCTCTCCCGGCCCCCTACTCCCGCTCCTCCGGGGGCGGTTGGGACTTGTCGGGTTGGGGTTCCTGGGGCTGCTGCGGCTGTTGGGGCTGCGGCCGGCGGTACTCCTGGCCCCATTCCACCGGGGGTGTGGGAGGCAGCCGGCGGGACGCCATGGTCGGCGGTGGCTCCTGGGGCTGTTGCTGGGGCTGTTGCCGGGGGTGCTGCTGGGTGTGTTCCTGGGGCCGTTGCTGCCGGGGCCGTGGAGAGAAGGGCCGCCGTTGCCGTTCGGTCGGGGGCGGCTCGGTCACCGGCAAGGGGGCGGTCGGGGTGTCGCCCTGTTCCCGGTAGGGATCGCCGGCGCGGCCCGCAGGCGGTCCGGGCGGCCCCGCGGCGTACGGCTCCGGGTCCCACTCCTCCGCGCCCGGGCGGCCCGCGTCCCACGGTTCGGGTGTCCCCGGCGGGTAGGCGGCCGGCGGAGCGGGCCTGCGGCTGTCGTAGGGGGCGTCGGGTCCGTAACGGCCGTAGTACCCGTCGTCGTACTGCCGGTCGTCATAGCGCCGGTCGTCGTAGTACCGGTCGTCGTAGCGCCGCTCGTCGTCCCGCCGGTGGGCGCCGCGGCCGTATCCGACGCGGTCGCGGCCCCGCATGATCAGGGCGCCGAGCAGCAGCAGCGCACCACCGCCCAGCGCGTTGGCCACGCCCACGCCCAGCCCGCGGGCCCCGGCGGTCAGCTCGCTCGCGGCCTGCCCCTGGCGGACCATCCACAGGATCGTGAAGCCGAGGACGACCAGGCCGGCGAGGGCGACCAGCAGCCGGGAACGCAGGGCGACGCCGATCAGGGTCAGCAGCGCGGCGAAGGCCATGGGAAGCAGGACGGAGCCGAAGAGGGGGGCGCTGAGGGGCGTGATGCCGTCGAAGAGGTCCTCGATCCGGATGTCTCTGCCGTGACGGCCGTCGTACCAGGGACGGAAGGGGCTCCAGACGGCGGCCGTCGCTCCGACGAGGGCGATCAGGGACCCGAGTACGTTGCGCACCACAGGCGTCGCCTCGCTTCGGATTGTCCTGTTCGTCCTCCGTGACCGACGCTACGCCTGCCCGTCTGCGCTCGCTAGACAAGTTCGGCCACCCGCGCAGCAGGGGCCTGTGGGGGCTGTCACCGGCTCTTGCTAGGGTGCCGTGCACGCGTCAACCCATGGGGTGGCGGGGCTCAAGGTTTCCACGGGGGACGGTCGGATGATGCAGCGCACACGCACGGACACGGGCAGCCGCGGCGGTGCCCGTAGGGGTATCAGGGTGGCGGTCGCGGGCGGGCTGGTGCTGGCGACGGTCGCCACGGTCAGCGGCTGTATCAGCAGGCCACGGGTCCACGTGCCGACGAACTTCCCGAGCCCGTCGTCCTCCAGCAGTTACGACCCGTACGGTTCGACCCCCACGGGATACCCGTCGGACACCTACTCGCCCTCGCCGACCCAGGAGACCTTCGACCCCGACGGGCGGAACGACGTCAGCGGCAGCAACTGCGACTTCTCGAACTCGCTGCGCCAGTTCACGTACACGGTCTCCATCACCAACCCGTCCTCCACCGACAGCTTCTCCTACGACATGGCCGTCAACTGGATGAAGGCCAAGCCGGCCGACGGCAAGGCGTACGGGCTGCACGAGCGGTCCATCATCGTGGGCCCCGGCGACACCGAGACCTACACCGCCAAGTACACGGTGAACCAGTCCTCCATCGGGCAGTTCTGGTACACCTGCCAGATCACCCGGGCGCACAAGACCCGGATGTGACGGGTCAGCGGGCCGGGTCCCGCTTCCGGGCGGCGAACAGCTCCGCCTGGCGCTCCGGGGGCAGACTGCCCAGCGCGATCAGCTGGGGGGCCTGCGCCAGGGCCTGCGCTCTGGCCGCCTCCTTCGCCGCCCAGAGGGCGCGTACGGTGCCCTGGACGGCCCCGGTCGGCTGCGCGGCGACGGCGGCCGCGCGGCGCAGCGCCACCTCGGCCGCGGCGCCCGGTGCGGTCAGCTCGGAGACCAGGCCGATCCGGTGTGCGCGTGCGGCGCCCAGCCGCTCGGCCGTGCCCATCAGGGACAGCCGGGCGATCTCGCCCAGGGGCATCCGCTGCGCCATGAGGATGGACTCGTACGCGCTGACCATCCCGTAGGTGGTGTGCGGGTCGAAGAAGGTGGCGGTCTCGGAGGCGATGATGAACTCGGCCTCGCCCAGGAGGTAGAAGGCCCCGCCGCAGGCCATTCCCTCGACGGCGGCGATGACCGGCTTCCACAGGTCGTTGGCCTTCGGGCCGATGCGCAGCAGCGGGTCGTCCAGGGAGTAGGGGGAGGGCGGCTGGGGGACGTCGACCGAGCGGTCGACGCCGGTGCAGAAGGCCCGGCCGCCGGCGCCGGTGACCACCGCCGCCCGTACGGAGTCGTCGAAGCGGAACGCCCGCCAGGCGGCGGTGAGTTCCTCGGCGGTCTCGAGGTCGATCGCGTTGTGCCGCTCGGGCCGGTCGAGGGTGACCAGCGCGACGCCGTCGGTGATCTCGATGCGTACCGTCACGGCCGCTCCAGGGTCCAGCGGGGTACGGTCACGCCGCCGGGCATGGCGTGGAAGATGGCCTTCACCGGGGCACCGATGCGCAGCCGCGACGGGGCGACGGAGTTGAGGGGGGCGTCGGCGCCGGCGACGAGGTTGCCGACGAGGCGGATGCGGGGGGCCTCGGCCAGCTCCACGATGATCGCGTTGTAGCCCGGGAGCGCGGCGTAGGCGGGCAGCAGCGGCGGATGCGGCAGCACGTAGGACCAGATGCGGCCGCGGCCGGTCATCCGCTGCCAGTGGGCCGAGAAGGACTGGCAGTGCGGGCAGCAGGGCCGGGGCGGGAAGCGCAGTTCGTCGCAGCCGGAGCAGGCCTGGATGCGCAGTTCGCCCCTGGCGGCGTACTCCCAGAAGGGTGCGCCGTCCTCGTCGGGGACGGGAAGCAGCAGGTCGGCGTGGTCGCCGGGGCCGTTGTCAGTGGCGGGTGCCACGCTGGGCGTCATGGACCTGCGAACGGACTCGGATGCACTCATCATGCCTCAACTCCTCAGCAGCAGGGCCGAGGTGGGGACGCCCTCGCCCGCGGTGACCAGGCAGGTGGCGGCGTCGGGGACCTGCGCCGTGCTGGTGCCGCGCAGCTGCTTGACGCCCTCGGTGATCAGGTTGAAACCGTGTACGTACGCCTCGGAGAGGCCGCCGCCGCCGGTGTTGAGGGGGAGCCGGCCGCCGATCTCCAGCGCGCCGCCCTCGGTGAAGGCCGCTCCCTCGCCGCGTCCGCAGAAGCCGTAGCCCTCCAGGGAGAGGGGGATCAGGGGGGTGAACGCGTCGTAGATCTGCGCCACGTCGACGTCCTGCGGTCCGAGGTCGGCGCCCTTCCACAGGTGCCGGGCGGCGGTCCAGGCGGGGCCGGTGAGCGGGTCGTCGTTCCAGTAGTTGACCATGCCGTGGTGCTGGGCGGGCAGGCCCTGGGCGGCGGCGTGGAGGTAGACGGGCCGCCGGCGGCAGTCCCGGGCGCGCTCGGCGGAGACCACGACGCAGGCCAGCGCGCCGTCCGTCTCCAGGCAGTTGTCGAAGAGGCAGAGCGGCTCGCTGATCCAGCGGGCGGTCATATACATCTCGCGGGTCAGCGGGCGGTCGTACATGATCGCGGCCGGGTTCTGGTTGGCGCGGTTGCGGCAGGCGAGCGCGACGTTGAAGAGGTGGTCGCGGGTGGCGCCGTATTCGTGCATATAGCGGCGGGCCAGCATGCCGATCTCGTCGGCGGGGCGCAGCAGTCCGAAGGGGCGGGTCCACTGCCCCGGGGTCGGCAACTGGACCTGGGTGTTCTTCCAGGGGCGCGGCCCCGAGCCGCGTTTTCGGGACCGCCAGGCCACCCCGACGCTCGCCTGGCCGGTGGCGATGGCGGCGGCCAGATGGGCCACCGTCGCGCAGGAACCCCCGCCGCCGTAGCCGACCTTGGAGAAGTGGGTGACGTCCCCGGCGCCGATGGCCTTGGCTATCTCGACCTCGTCGGTCTCCTCCATGGTGTAGGAGGCGAAGGCGTCCACCTCCGAGGGGGCGATCCCGGCGTCGTCCAGCGCCGCGACGATCGCCCGGCAGGCCAGGGTCTTCTCGGATTCGGGCAGTCGCCTGGCGAACGGGGTCTGCCCGATGCCGGCTATCGCCGTAGCGTCCTTGAGGGTCGCTGCCATCGCCACCTCCGTGGCCGGTCGCCAGTGCTGACAGCGGAGGAGGCTACCGCTAATCTGACGGGTAGTCAGCTAGTGTTCGTCGGCTCTTTGGCGGGAGGCAGTGCGATGCGCGACGACGTGGACGCGCGGGCGGACCTGGCGTACGGCGTCATCCCCCGGCTGGTGCGCGAGGCCGCCCGGCGCCACGGCTCCCGGGAGGCCGTCGTCGAGGGCCGCACCCGGGTCTCCTACGCCGAGCTGGGCGAGCGGGTGGAGCGGGCCGCGGCCGCCTGCATCGCCTCCGGGGTCGCGCCCGGCGACCGCGTCGCCGTATGGGCGCCCAACACCCTGGACTGGATCGTCTCCGCCCTCGGGGCGGTGGCCGCCGGCGCCGTCCTGGTCCCCGTCAACACCCGCTTCAAGGGCGCCGAGGCCGCCTACGTCCTCGCCCGCACCCGCGCCAAGCTGCTCTTCGTCACCGGCACCTTCCTCGGCACGTCCTACGTCGCCTCGCTCCGCCGCGCCGCCCAGGAGGGCGGCGGCCACGGCCCACTGCCCGGACTGCCGCACCTGCACCAGGTCGTGGTGCTCTCCGGCGACGCCCCGGCCGGCTTCGTCACCTGGCGGGACTTCCTCGCCGGCGGCGCCGCCGTCCCCACCGAGGCGGTCCGCGGCCGGGCCGACGCCCTTCGCCCCGAGGACCCCTCGGACATCGTCTTCACCTCCGGCACGACCGGGCACCCCAAGGGCGCCGTGATCACCCACGCCCAGACCCTGCGCGCCTACGAGGTCTGGAGCGAACTGGCCGGCCTCCAGGAGGGCGACCGCTACCTGATCGTCAACCCGTTCTTCCACACCTTCGGCTACAAGGCCGGGGTCATCGCCTGCCTGCTGCGCGGCGCGACGATGGTTCCGCAGCCGGTCTTCAGCGTGCAGACCGCACTCGCCAACATCGCCGCCGAGCGGATCTCCGTCCTCCCCGGACCGCCCACCCTCCATCAGCAGCTCCTCGACCACCCCGACCGCGCCCTGCACGACCTGTCCGCGCTGCGCCTGGTGGTCACCGGCGCCGCCGTCGTCCCCCTGGAGCTGGTCGAGCGGCTGCGCGGCGAGCTGAGGATCTCCACCGTCCTGACCGCGTACGGCCTTTCGGAGAGCTCGGGCATCGTCACGATGTGCCGCCGCGGTGATCCGCCCGGCGTGATCGCCGCGACCTCGGGCCGCGCCCTGCCGGGCACCGAGGTCCGGGTCGTCGACGCCGAGGGCCGGCCGACGGCACCCGGAGACCCCGGCGAGGTGCTGGTCCGCGGCTACCACGTGATGTCCGGCTACTTCGAGGACCCGGCCGCCACGGCCCGCGCGATCACGCCCGACGGCTGGCTGCGCACCGGCGACGTGGGCACCCTGGACGCGGCCGGCAACCTCCGGATCACCGACCGCATCAAGGACATGTTCATCGTCGGCGGCTTCAACGCCTACCCCGCCGAGATAGAGCAACTCCTCGGCCGCCACCCGGATATCGCCGATGTCGCCGTCGTCGGCATACCCGACCCCCGACTCGGCGAGGTCGGCAAGGCCTACGCGGTCCGCCGCCCCGGCTCCTCCCTCACCGCCGACGACCTGATCGCCTGGTCCCGCCGGGAGATGGCCAACTACAAGGTCCCGCGCGAGGTCGCCTTCGTCCCCGAACTCCCGCGCAACGCCGGCGGCAAGGTCCTCAAGACCCGGTTGCGCGACGGCGCCCCGGGCCCCGCTCCCGCCTGATCCGCCCGGCTCCGCCCTGACCAGGCACGCCCTACGACCCCGGTGGCGTCCAGTCCGGCCGGCGGCCGCTGAGCGCCACCACCTTGTCCAGGAGCGGGGCGTTGCCGGGCACCGCGACCACCGCACCGAACAGCGGCCCGCCCGCGTCCTCCGCCCAGGACGACAGCAGCCCGTAGGAGACCCCCAGGCTGTCCGAGTCGGGCGCGTAGTCCTGGCCGGTGGCGCGCGCCAGGTCCCAGCCGTGCACCACCAGCTCATTGAGCGCGATCCGGCCCGCCACGGCGCCCGGCAGGGGCACACCGCCCGCCTCGGTCTCGCCCTGCCACGCCTCCGGGGCGCGCCAGGCCTGGGCCATTCCCGTGAGGTTCCGGTCAAGCTCGGCGCGCCAGCCGGGCCCGACATCCGGCCGGAAGGCGTCGGGGGAGGTGCCGGTCGTCGGCCCGAGCTCCTTGCGCGCCACGTCCTGGAAGGCGGCGGCCAGCCCGACGAGATGGCCCAGGAGGTGGCGTACGGCGTACTTCTCGCACGGTGTGGGCGCCTGGAGCTGCTCCTCGGCGGTGTGCGCCGCGAGCTGCGACACCAGCCGGGTCTGCGCGCCGAAGTCGATCATCTCGGTCATCGTCACTGGTTCCTTCCGCCCTGGGGGCCTGCACTACGGTCCGGGGCCGCCCTTGCCGGCCCCGCCCCTGCCAGTGAAGACTCCGCGGCCTCGCGGAACTCATCGCCACACCGCCGAAGACCCCCGCGCGGGGCACCGGCTAGTGCGTGTACCGCTCCCGCAGCACCGTCTTCAGGACCTTGTTCAGCGGTCCGCCGCGCGGCAGCTCCTCGGCGATCTCCAGCTGCTCCGGCAGTTTCTGCGTCATCAGTCCGGCCGCCCGCAGATGCGCGGTCAGCGCGTCGAGCGTGAGCGGCGGGCCGGCCGGATCGGCGGGCGTGACCACCGCGCACACCCGCTCGCCGCGTTCCCGGTCCGGCAGCCCGATCACCGCGGCCTGCGCCACCGCCGGATGGGTGTGCACCAGGTCCTCGATCTCCTGCGCCGAGATGTTCTCGCCCTTGCGGATGATGATGTCCTTGAGGCGCCCGGTGAGCACCAGGTGCCCGTCGGGCCGCAGCCGCCCCAGGTCACCGGTGTGGAAGTAGCCCTGCGCATCGAACGCCTCGGCGGTCAGCGCGGGGTCGGTGTACCGCCGCAGGAGCATCGGCCCCTTGAGCGTCACCTCGCCGGTCTCGCCCGTCGCGGCCTCGCTCCCGTCCGCGCGGGCGATGCGTATCCGCGCCCCCGCCACCGGCCGGCCCACCGTCCGCGCCAGCTGCTCGTCGCTGTCGTACGGCGTCCCCATCGCGATCATCGGGCACTCGGTCATCCCGTAGCCGTGCACGATCGCGCACTGAAGCTCCCGCCCGGCCGCGGCATACAGCTCCGGGGGCATCGGCGCCCCGCCGCCGGACAGCAGCCGCAGCGAGGGGATCAGCCGCCCGGCGTTCGGCTGCTCCTTGCGGTAGCGCCGTGACTCGTCCGCGAACGCCTGGTAGAAGGCGGTGCTGCCGCCGGCCATGGTGACGCCCCGGCGCCGGTAGACGGCCGCCGCCCGGCCCGGCTCGAAGCTGTCCAGGATGACCGCGGGAAAGCCGCTGACCAGCATGGCGATGACATAGTCCGGGCCGGCGATGTGCGCGTAGGGGAAGGCGATCGAGCCGATGTCCCGCGTGGACATGCCCAGTGCGGTGGCCAGGCCCACCCCGCCGGCGATGAGCGTGGCATCGGTGTGCTCGACGCCCTTGGGCGACGAGGTGGTGCCGGACGTGTAGTAGATCCAGGTCGTCCGGCCGTCCGCGCTCGCCGCCGCCGCCGGGCCCAGCCCGCCCGGATCGCCCACCGGCAGTCCGCCCGCCACCGAGATCACCCGCACCCCGTCCCCGGCCAGCCCGCGCACCATCGCGGTGTGGTCGAACCCCCGCCAGACGCCCGGCACCAGGACGTACTCCGCCGCCGACTCCGCCAGGACGAAGCCGACTTCGCGCTCCCGGTGGAGCGGGATGACGGGCGTCTGCACGGCTCCGAGCCGGGCCAGCGCCAGCGAGGCGACCACGGTCTCGATCCGGGTCGGCAGCTGCCACGCCACCCGGGTCCCGGCCCCTATCCCCAGCTCCCGGAACCCGGCCGCCACCCGCAGCGCCTCGTCGCGTACGCCGTCGAAGGTGACGGTCCGTCCGTCCCCGTCGAAGAACATCGGTGCCCCGCGCGAGGCACGCGCCCGATACTCGACCAGTTCCCAGAGCGTCTGCACACGAGCGGCTTCGAACACGGCGCGCCTCCTGACTGCGAGCAGGGCGGTACGGGCCCGGCCGGGGCCCTCGCCGGGCCGGGTGGCGCGACTGTACCAACGAAACTGACGGAGCGTCAGAGTCGGGGAGGCGGGGAACGCGGTGCCGTGGTGCGGTGCGGCGACAGGGGGAGGGGCGGTGGGGAAAAGCGACGGCAGCGGGGCCATGCCCTGCGCATGGTCTCGCTGCCGGCTCGCTGTGCGGATCGTGCCGAAGTACCCCGTGGGTCAGGCGCGGTGGCCCTCGGGTGCGACGTCTTCGGAGGTGCCGAGGTTTCCGGTTATCGGTACGTGGTGATCGAAGGTGGAGATCTCGCCGGGCCGGGCGTGGTGCGAGTCGGCCGTCGCCGGTGCCGCGGCCGCGGCCGCGGCGGCGAGGGTGAGTGCGGCGAGGACAACAGCCTTGCGTGTGCGGGTCATGCCGGTTCCTCCGTGACGGATGGCGTGCTGGTGCGTGTTGTGCGTAGAGAGTAGAGAGCGACCGGCGCTGCACGAGCGTATGTTCGAACGCGTGGCCGGAAAGTGCCGTGGCTCGGCCGGATGCCGAATTCCGTGCGGATACGCCGCAGGGGCCGTTTTCGATGGCTCCCCTCCATGCCATCGAAACGGCCCCTGCGATCCCCCGAACCTTGTTGCGGTTCTTACTTGGGCTCGCCCAAGGCATCGCCGAGCGGCTTGCCGATGGGCTGGTGGTGGTCGAACGTCGTGATCTCTTCCCCGGGCGTCACCGGCTGGTCCTTCTTGCCGGCGATACGGCGCCCGTTGGGGCCGAGGACGGGCTGGTGGTGGTCGAGCGGCTTGATGATGTCCCGCTCGTCCGGCTGCTGGGTGTTCTCGGTGGCCAAGCTGATCAACTCCAGTGTTTGGGCGCTTGTTACCGGCACACCCGGCCGGCGACTCCCCCGTGGGTCGCCGGTCAGGTGCATCGGGGCCGAACACCATAACGGTGGGGCCAACTCACCGAACCGCTTGCCCCCCGAGGCGGCGGGTCGGTAAGTAGAGATTGGCGTGACGCGATGAACGATCGATAAACGTCCGCGTCTACCTCCGCAGCAGACCGCCCCTACCGGCGTCGTTGCTGGTCATACGGTCGCGACGGGGCGCAGCAGGTCCTGCACGACCGCGCACTCCGGAGAGCCCAGACGCTCGAAGACCGCCAGCGCCTCCTGCCAGCACACCCGGGCCCGCCCGGACTGCCCGACGCCGTCCAGGGCCCGCCCCAGCAGCGTGAGGACGTTGGCGTGCCACCACTCGCCGCCGATGGCGCGCAGGGCGGTGAGCGCCTGCTCGGCGTGGTTGGCGGCCTGCGCGGGGTGACCGGCGGTCAGATCGGTCTCCGCCAGCCGGAAGTAGGTCATGCCCTCCCAGAAGCGCTGCCGGCTCGCCTGGAAGATGGCCAGGGCCTTGTTCAGCTGCTCGGTGGCGTCGTCCAGCCGATTGGCGCGGGTGAAGGCCAGGCCGAGCGCGTACATGCCGTTGGCGAGCCGGCGGGTGGCGCCCAGTTCCCGGTAGATCGCGATGCCGTCCTGGGCCAGCCGGACCGCGGTGTCCACCCGGTCCGTGGCCAGGTGGACCCGGGAGAGGTTGCACAGGGCGCTGGCTTCCGAGGGCTTGTTGCGGTCCGCGCGGAAGGCGGTCAGCGCCTGGGTCAGGTAGGCCTCGGCGTCGGCGTGGCGGTTCTGCGAGTTGGCGATGATGCCGCGGTCGTTGGGGGCGTAGGAGGAGGCGAACGCGTCGTCGGTCGCCAGTCCGAGGAGCATGGCCGACTGGGCGTGCTCGTCGGCCTTGTCGAACCGTCCGGCCAGGGTGTGGACGTTGGTCAGCGCGACGTGGATACGGGCCTGGGCGCGCTGGTCGTCCATCGCGCGCGCGGCGTCCAGCAGCGCCATGTTGACCTGTTCGTACTGCCGGGAGTCGGCCCCCGACTCCGCGAGGTCCTGCGCCAGCAGCAGCAGGTCCGCCGCGCGCCGCAGGGTGGCGGGCCCCGCGGACTGCTGTGCGCAGGCCATCAGGCACCGGGCCTCCCCGAAGAGCCACTCCAGGGCCCCTATGCGGTCGGTGAAGACCAGTCCCGCGTACTGCGGGCACGCCATGTGGTCGGCGAGCCGGTCGCCCGGACGCTCGAGGGTGTAGACCTCCTTGGCCGTGGCCAGGTAGAAGTCCAGCAGCCGGGAGAGCGCCGCGTCCCGCTCCGCCGGCGGCTGCTCGTCGCGTTCGGCGCAGGCCCGGGCGTAGAGCCGGACCAGGTCGTGGAAGCGGTAGCGGCCGGGGGCGGCGGACTCCAGCAGACTCGCGTCGACGAGGGACTCGATGAGGTCCTCCGCGGACTCCAGGTCCATGTCCAGGAGGGCGGCCGCGGCGGCGAGCGAGATGTCCGGGCCGTCGGCGAGGCCCAGCAGCCGGAACGCGCGGGCCTGGTGGGGTTCCAGCTGGCCGTAGCCCAGTTCGAAGGTGGCCGTGACGGCGAGGTCGCCGGCGCGCAGTTCGTCCAGCCGGCGCCGCTCGTCGGCGAGCTTGCGGGCGAGGGTGGAGACCGTCCACGTCCGGCGTGCGGCCAGTCGGGAGGCGGCGATACGGATGGCCAGCGGCAGGAAGCCGCAGGCGCCGACGACGGCCATCGCGGACTGCCGTTCGGCGCTGACCCGCTCCTGGCCGACGATGCGGGTGAAGAGGTTCAGCGCTTCCTCGGGGCTCATCACATCGACGTCGATCAGATACGCGCCCGCCAGGTCGATCAGCCGGGCGCGGCTGGTGATCAGTGCCGCGCACCCCTCCTGCCCCGGGAGCAGCGGCCGCACCTGGGCGGCGTCCCGGGCGTTGTCGAGCAGCGCCAGCACCCGCCGCCCCGCCAGTGTGGAGCGGTAGAGCGCCGAGCGCTCCTCCAGGCCGTC
Source organism: Streptomyces sp. NPDC043738 (assembly GCF_056436545.1). NCBI lineage: Bacteria > Bacillati > Actinomycetota > Actinomycetes > Kitasatosporales > Streptomycetaceae > Streptomyces > Streptomyces sp. NPDC043738. Next base: position 19,221 of record NZ_JBWKCJ010000034.1, read on the forward strand.
CGGGATCGAGGCGTCGGGGGTGCCCAGCGCACGCAGGAAGGCACCCAGCACCGCCTCCGGTTCGGAGGGGGTGTGGCCGGCGCCCTGGAGGTCGACGTAGAGCTGGCCGTCGGGGAAGTGCTCGCGGGCGGCGTGGGAGACGTGCACGGCGAGGGTGGTCTTGCCGACGCCGCCGATGCCGGTGAGCGCGGAGACCGCCATCACGCTGCCCTCGGCGGTGGCGAGCTGCCGGCCGAGTTCGGAGACGAAGGCGCTGCGTCCGGTGAAGTCGGCGACCGTGGCCGGGAGTTGCTGGGGGCGTACGACGACACGGTCGGCGGCGTCCGGCCCGTCGATGACGACGGGCGGTGCGTCCAGGTCGGCGTCCGCCCGCAGGATGCGCTGCTGGAGGTCGGAGAGCGAGGCGCAGGGGTCGACGCCCAGCTCGTCGGCGAGGAGCCGGCGGGTGTCGGCGTAGACGGCGAGCGCCTCGGCCTGCCGGCCGCTGCGGTACAGCGCCAGCATCAGCAGTTCGCGCAGCCGCTCGCTCAGCGGGTGGGCGGCGGTGAGCGCGGTCAGCTCGGAGACCGCCTCGGTGTGGCAGCCGGCCTCCAGGACGAGTTCGAGGCGGGTCTCGGTGAGGGACAGCCGCCATTCCTGCAGGCGGGTGCGCTGGGTCTCGGCGTACGGGCCGGCCAGTCCGGCCAGCGGCTCGCCGTCCCACAGCGCCAGCGCCTTTTCGAGGAGTTGCCGGGCGCGGCCGCGGTCGCCGGAGGCCTTGGCCTTCTCCGCCTCGGCCGCGTAGCTCTCGGCGTGGTCGTGGTCGAGGTCCAGGGGGTTGCCGTCCACCGGCCGGAGCGCATAGCCGCCGGACTCGCTGACCAGCGTCTCGGCGTCCTCGCCCAGCGCCTTGCGGAGGCGGGAGGCGTAGGTGCGCAGCGCGGCCAGCGCGGCGTGCGGCGGTTCGTCGCCCCACAGGGCGTCGACGAGCTCGTGCGCGGTCGCGGTGCGTCCGCCGCGCAGCAGTAACGCGGCGAGCAGTGCACGCTGCTGCGGGGAGCCCGCTGCCAGCGGCGTTGCGCCACGCCAAGCCCGTACGGGACCGAGCACGGTGAAGCGGAGCCGCTCCCGACCCGGACCGTCGTCCATGGTGTCCCCCTGCCCTGTGCCAAATTGACCACGCTGTATGCACGTTCTCGCTGTGTGCAACGGCCAGTCTGCCTTGTCGCGCCCGCTTCCGTCAGTAGGGGTCCGGACCGTGCACAAAGCCTCCTCGGCTGCTGGGGGCGGGGGCGGGGCCGCGCACGGCGGGGTGGTGGAGCCGTAACTTCCGCGCTCCTCGCCGTTCCCCGGCGGCGGCCCGCAGTTTACTGACGGATCGTCAGATCGGCGCTACGGTAGCGGGTATGGAGACCTTCCCCAAGATCATTTCGGTGGACGACCACACGGTGGAGCCCCCCAACGTCTGGCGGGACCGCCTCCCGTCGAAGTACCACGACATCGGCCCGCGCATCGTCCGCGCCCCCCTGAAGGAGATGACCTTCGTGGGCGGGAAATTCGCCCCCAAGATGGGCGCCCCGGGTGACGAAGGACCGATAGCCGACTGGTGGGTCTACGAGGACCTGCACCGCCCCCTGACCCGGCTCGACACCGCCGTCGGCTACGACCGCGACGAGATCAAACTGGAGGGCATCACCTACGAGCAGATGCGCCCGGGCTCCTTCAGCGTGCCCGAGCGCCTCGCCGACATGGACGTCAACCACGTCCAGTCCGCCCTGTGCTTCCCCACCTTCCCCCGCTTCTGCGGCCAGACCTTCACCGAGGCCAAGGACCGCGAGCTGGGGCTCCTGGGAGTGCGGGCGTACAACGACTGGATGGTGGAGGAGTGGTGCGGCCCGCAGGCCGAGGGCCGCCTGATCCCCCTCACCCTCATCCCGCTCTGGGACGCGGAACTGGCCGCCGCGGAGGTACGGCGCAACGCGGCCCGCGGCGTACGCGCGGTCTGCTTCAGCGAGATCCCGCCGCACCTGGGGCTGCCCAGCATCCACACCGACTACTGGGACCCGTTCCTGCGCGCCTGCGACGAGACCGGCACGGTCGTCGCGATGCACATCGGCTCCTCGTCGAGGATGCCGTCGACCTCCGCCGACGCCCCGCCCGCCGTGGGCTCCACCATCACCTTCGCCAACTGCTGTTTCTCGATGGTCGACTGGCTGATGAGCGGCAAGTTCGACCGCTTCCCCGACCTGAGGATCATGTACGCCGAGGGCCAGATCGGCTGGATCCCGTACATCCTGGAGCGCGCGGACGTGGTCTGGGAGGAGAACCGCGGCTGGGGCGGCGTCGCGGACAAGGTCCTGCGCCCGCCGTCCGAACTCTTCGCCGAGCACGTCTACGGCTGCTTCTTCGACGACGCCTTCGGCCTGCGCAACCTGGACGCGATCGGCGCCGGCAACGTCCTGTACGAGACCGACTACCCGCACTCGGACTCGACCTGGCCCAAGTCCAGGCAGGTCGGCGAGGCCCAGATGGGCCACCTCCCGCCGGACGTGGTGCAGCGCATTGTCCGGGGGAACGCGATCGAACTGCTCGGGCTCACGCGGGACGGGCTGTGGGGGCCGTCGGCGCCCGCGGCATGACCCCTCCCGGCTGCCTCCGTCGGGCGACGGGCAAGTCGAGCGACCGCGCCTCTCCCGGCCCGCGGCCCGCTTAACATGTCCAGGTCAACTGATCACGGCGGGGGGAACGGGGGAGAGCAGTTGGCTTTCTTCACCCCTGCGGCCGAGGCATGCCGCATCAGGTCGGCGAACCCGGCCCGGCCACATCTGCAAAGGAACGTCATGCGTTTCCATCGAACACTCGCCCTCGTCGGAACCGCCGTCGCCCTGGCATCGGTCTCCGCCTGCGGGCTGCCCTCCGCGGACTCGCCCCAGGGAGCGGGGGAGTTCCTGAAGTCGGCGCTCGGCTGCAAGACCGTGGACATCGCCTCGCCCCACGAGGTGCAGCAGGTCGAGGCCATGGGGATGACCGGCATCAACGGCGGCGGCGAGTGCGACGACCCGGCGGGCGGCGGCGGGGACGTCGACTTCCTGACCGTCGAGGACATGGAGGCGTTCCAGACCGCCATCAAGGGCGACGAGGACGAGCAGGACGACCTCATGATCGGCGACGACTTCGCCGTCGACCCGGGCAGCGACGAACAGCGCCATCAGCTCCTCAAGGCCGGGCTGCTGTTCCTCAACTGCACCTCGGACTTCAAGGCGCCGGACGGCATGTCGGTCGACGACGCCGAGATCGACGGCTGCGTCACGACCGACTACTCCAAGGACCTCGACTGACGTCCTGGCCACGGATCCGTGCGGATGCCGTCCGTGCGGAAGTCGTTCGTGCGGATGTCGTCCGTGCGGACCCTGCCGCCCCGTCCTCGCCGGGACGGGGCGGCCCGAGCCGCCGCCCGGCGGCGCGCCGTCACCCGCAGGTGGGCCGGGACGGCGGGGTGGTCCCCACGTAGCGGCGCCATTCGGCGTCGGTCAGGCTGCGGCCACCGGCGATTCGGCAGAGCCCGTCGATCCAGGAGTCCACGGAGAAATCCCAGGACAGGACCTCGCCGCCCTCGGTGGCGGTCCACAGCGTGCCCGTGTTGTCCACCACGAACCCGGTGTGCTCGCCGATCCCGCCGTTCCCCGACAGCGTGCGGGGCGGGATCGGAATCTCAGGTCCGCCCAGCCGGTCGCCGGTGTCGACGTCCCAACGGGTCAGCGTGCCGCTGTCGGTCAGGGTCGCGACCGTTCGGCCGTCCCCGCTCACGGCCACCCGGGACCCGTTCGGCTCGTCGCTCTGCCAGCGCAGCCGCTCCTCGTCCAGGTCCCAGCGGGCGAACGTGCGCTCGGCGCCGTCGAGGAACAGCGAACGGCCGTCGGCGGCCAGCGCGAAGGAGCCCACCGCTTCGTCCGGCAGGCGCACCGTCTGTACCTTGCGTCCGGAAGGGAGGGCGTGGACATCGACGCCGCCCTCGGCGTTCTCCACCGCGGCGGCCCGCCCGTCGGCGCTCAGCGAGGACAGCCGCGGCCGATAGGGATCAGCGGAAGCCGGCGGGACCACGATCCGGGTACGCCGTGCCGACGGGTCGGCGAGATGCACCGCACCGTCGCCTGTGGTGATGGCCAGCGCGCCCGCCCCGAGCGGGGCGATCTCGCGGGTGGCCTCGTGGAAGCCCTCCTGTGAGCCGGAAAGGGCTATCGTGCGCCGCTTTTCCAGGCGCTCGCCCACGATCCGCCATTCCTGGATCTCGCCCCGGGTCCCCGCGTAGAGCGTGCGCCCGTCGCCGCCGAAGGCGACGCACTCGTAGTACAAGGTGTCCCCGCCGACGGCCATGCCGTCCTTCGGGCTCCAGACGTGCAGATCCTTCGGCGGGTCGGACTCCAGCTCGCTCTCCAACTTGTTGCTCCAGGCGATCCGGCCGCCCGGACCGGTGGCCAGCGGCGGAGCCACGATCGCGGTCTGCATGTCGACGAGGGAGAACCCGTGCGCGTGCGCGGTCCGGGACGCCTGGCCGAGGTTCCACAGTGCGGCCGTCCGGCCGTGCGCGGAGGCGAGCCGGCCGCCCGTGGCGGAGAACTTCAGCAGTGTGGGCCGGCCGACGCCGGTGAGCTTGCGGACCTGGTTGGGCTCTCCGTCGGTCTCGCCGTCCTCCTGGCTGTTGGCCTCGCCGTCGACCACCGTGATGCCGGACGCCGTCCCGACGGCCATCCGGCTGCCGTCGGTCAACGCCAGCATCAGCGCCTCCTCGTTGGGGAGCATGGGGAACTTCCCGCAGGTGTCGGCGAGGGCCTCATGGCCCTTGGCCTTCGGCAGCCCCGTGCTGATGAAGACCCCGTATTTGAGGTATCCGAAACAGTGCCCCCCGGCGGACACGGCAGGCGCGGCCTGACCGGCCGGCAGCATCATCGTCTTGCTGTCCATGACCGCGCGCAGGTCGGGCACCGTGTACAGGGCGCCGCCGCCCACCGCGTCGCGGACCAGCAGATGGCTCTCCTCGTTCTGGAAGACCACCAGGCTGCCGATGTGGCCGGTGCGCTTGGAACGAAACTTCTCCCGGGCCTGCTCGTAGAGCGTCACCGTGCCGTCCTCGTCCGCGACGGCCAAGTTCCCGCTCATGCCGAACTGCAGTGAGGAAACCGCCTTCGGTATCGGTGCGAGCCGCCGCAGCTTCTTGCCCGCCAGGTCGTAGACGCCCAGATTTCCCTTGCCGTCGCCGACGGCCAGGCGCTTGCCGTCCTCGCTGAAGCCCGCCGCCGTGATCCGGCCGGGCAGCTTGGTACGGGCGCGTACCGCGCTGCCGTCGCTGCGCCACACCGTCACCGCGCCGCCCTCGTCCCCCACGGCGACGGCCGTGTCGTCCCCGCTGAAGGCGAACGCGCTGATGTCCTTCGCGCTCGACACCATCCTCACCAAGTACGGGCTGTCGGTGGCGAGCCGGTTCAGCGCCGCGATGGCCTCGGGCGACTTCTGCATGCGGTACGCCTCGATGCCCAGCAGCGAGGCCAGCCGCAGGTTTCCGTCCTTGAGGTTCAGCGCGGTGGCCGCCAGCTGCCGCGAGGTCGCCAGCCGGGCCTGCCTGCGGGCCTCGTCCCGCTGCAGCACCGCCACCACCGACGCCGCGCCGGCGAGCACGGCGAGCGTGGTGATGACGGCGAGCGCGCCCCGCGCCAGCCGCCGGGTCTTGCGGTGCTGGGCGACGTCCGCGCCGATCAGATCCTCTTTGGGACGGCCGTGCAGGGGCGCCGCCAGATCGGCCACACACTGCTGGAACCGGGGGTCACGGAGCGAGCCGGGGTCCTCCTCCGACATCCAGCGCAGATCGACCCAGCGCGGTTCGTCGGTGAACATGCCCGCCATGGTGCGCGGCAGACACGTGGTGCGCTCCCAGTCGAAGTCCCCCCGCTCGTGGTCCCACACCAGTTCCCCGCCGGTGACGGCGATGAGCATCTTCCGCGGCCCCAGGCCGGTGCGCCACCAGTCGGCCTCCTTCCGCACCCACACCGAGTCGGCAGATCCCGGGCAGGCCAGCAGGATGAAGGCGCCGGAATCGGCGAGCTGACGCTCGATCTCCGGCCACAGCCCCGGATTCGCGGACAGCGAGGCCTTGTCGAGAAAGACGCGCAGCGCGCGTAATTGCCGCCAGCTGCGGGCGAAATTCTGCAGCCCGCGCCGCAGATGGGCGGCCTTCGCACTGTCCGACGCATGGTGATAGGAAATGAAGGCGTCATTCCGGTACGGCCGCTCCACCGCGTTCCCGTCTCCCACTGTCTCCCCCGTCCGTCGGACCGTCCCGGGCCCGCCGCCGGACCCCGGTCGCCGCATCATCCTCATCACCGGATGCGCCTGCAACAGGGCCTGCGGGCAGGGCGATTGGCGCGGTGGGCGCACCTGCCGACCGGCGCCCGAGGCGCAGTGGGCCGGCCGCCGCCCGGCCGTGGCCCGTAACCTCACCATTCCCCGCCCGAACGCCCCCGATCGCCTCTAGACTCCTCACTCCTCCGATATTTCGGACGCATGCTGCGAGTGCGAGGGGCGGGCGGGGCTGCGGATGGACGAGGTGCGCACACTCGGCGACGGGGATTTCCCGGCGGTATTCCGGTCGGCGGACACCGCTTCCCTCTCGGGACAGCGGCGCTATATGACGGGCACGAAATGGCGGCTGCTGCTGGCGATCGCCGCCGCGGTCTGCGCGGTGTCGAGCGCGGACGCGGCGGTGGCGATGGTGCTGCTGGCGTTCCTGGCGACCGTCTATTTAGAGGTCTGGATGCTCACCGACCGGCCGGAGCGGGCCTGGTACGACGGGCGGGCCCTGGCGGAGTCGGTGAAGACGCTGTCGTGGCGGTACGCGGTGGCCGGCGACCCGTTCCCCGTCACCCTGCCCGCGGCCGCCGCGGAGCGCAGGTTCCACGACCGGCTGGAGGTCCTGCTGCGGGAGGCGCCGAGCGACAGCCTCGTCCCGGTCGGCTCGATGGCCGCGACCGAGACCATGGGCGAGCTGCGCCGAAGCCCGTTCGCGGCCCGCAAGCAGGCGTATCTCACCGGGCGGATCGCCGATCAGCAGGACTGGTACGGGGCCAAGGCGACCACGAACATCACGCTCGCCCGCCGCTGGCGGATCGGCCTGATCACCGTGGAGGCACTGGGCGTGCTCGCCGCCGTACTGCGCCTGTTGGAGATCGTCACCTTCGACCTGCCCGGTGTGCTGGCGGCGGTGCTGGGCGCCGGGGCCGCATGGTTCGCGGTACGGCAGCACGAGTCGCTGGGCCGGGCCTACACCTTCGCCGCGACCGAACTGAGCATCGTGCACCAGCGGCTGTCGGCGGTGCACGACGAGTCGGAGTGGGCCCAGGAGATCGCCGACGCCGAGGAGGCGATCAGCCGCGAGCACACGATGTGGCGCGCGTCCCGGGGCGCGGTGTAGACGGCCGGTTCCCAGGGGGTGTCCGACGGGCCTGACCCATCGGACACCCCCTGGTCGTGCGGCCTTCGCCCCAGGCGGAGATCAACGGCGCCGTCGCGGTGTCGAGGTGCCCGGCCCCGATGTTCGCCAGATGGCCCGCAGCGCGGCCGAGCGCCGCGGCACATGCACCCGGACGAGCCGCGCGCGTCGGGTCCGCCCCTCCCCGGCCCTTGCCTGATGGCAGGTAAGGCACGACCATGACCCGGCAAGCTATATGACGGTCCGTCAGGTATGGCTGGAGGGCGCGTGGGCGGCGACGTGAACGGTGTGGGACAAGGCGTGTGGCGGCCCGAGCCGGGGCGGCTGGCGTACGGGATGCAGCTTCCGGTGCAGTCGCAGAGCACGCTCTACGCGGAGAGCTGGGAGGTCGCCGCGGGGCCCGCCGATCTGGTCGAGATCGCGCGGGCCGCCGACCGGCACGGGTTCGCCTACCTCGCCTGCTGCGAGCACATCGCGATCCCGCGGCGGCTGGCCGAGGCGATGAGCACCGTGTGGTACGACCCGGTCGCCACGCTCGCGCATCTGGCCGCCGTGACGGAACGGGTGCGGCTGCTGAGCCACGTGGCGGTGGTCGGGCTGAAGCATCCGCTGGTCACGGCCAAGCAGTACGCGACGCTCGACCACCTCTCCGGCGGGCGGCTGATCCTCGGGGTCGGCGCCGGGCACGTCCGGGAGGAGTTCGAGGCGCTCGGGGTGGACTTCGTACGGCGTGGGGCGGTGCTGGACGAGACGGTCGACGCGCTGAAGGCGGCGCTGGGGACCGAGGAGTTCCCGAAGTTCGCCGGGGAGCGGTTCGCGTTCGAGGGGCTGGGCCAGGCGCCGCGGCCCGCGCAGCGGCCGCGGCCGCCGATCTGGGTCGGGGGATCCTCGCCCGCCGCCGTACGCCGGGCCGCGGAGCGCGCGGACGGCTGGCTGCCGCAGGGCGACCGGCGCGAGCAGCTGCCCGGGCAGATCGCCAAGCTGCGGGCGGCGAGGGAGGCGGCCGGAATCGAGGAGCCGGCCGTGATCGGGGCCATCGTCGAGCCGGTGTACGTGGGCGCGCCGGGGTGGGAGGTCGGGCGGCGGACCCTGTCCGGGGAACCGGAGCGGATCGCCGCTTCGCTGCGGGAGTACGGCGCGATGGGCGTGCACCAGATCCAGGTGCGGTTCAGGTCTCGCAGTCGTGGCGAACTGACGGACCAGATGGCGGCGTTCGCGGCCGATGTCGCGCCTCACCTGGATTGAGCGGTCGCGTGCGCCTGCCCTGGCTACCCGCACCCGCGCCCGACTCAACCATCCGTACACGGATCGACCTTCCGCACCTGAACCGACCTTCCGCACCTGAACCGAGTGGCCAAGGAGGCTGTCATGGGAAAGCTGGACGGACGCGTCGTCATCGTCACCGGCGCGGCGCGCGGGCAGGGCGAGCAGGAGGCGCGGCTCTTCGCGGCCGAGGGCGCGCGGGTGGTCCTCGCCGACGTTCTGGACGACCAGGGTGAGGCCCTCGCCAGGGAGATAGGGGAGGGGCGGGCCGCGTACGTCCACCTGGACGTGAGCCGGGAGGACGACTGGCGGGTCGCCGTCGCCGCGGCCAAGCGGGCCTTCGGGAAGGTCGACGGGCTGGTCAACAACGCCGGCATCCTGCGCTTCAACGAGCTGACCAGCACCCCGCTCGACGAGTTCCAGCAGGTCATCCAGGTCAACCAGGTCGGCGCCTTCCTCGGTATCAAGAGCGTCGCGCCCGAGATCGAGGCGGCGGGCGGCGGGACCATCGTGAACACCGCCTCGTACACGGGCGTCACGGGCATGGCGTACGTCGGCGCGTACACCGCCACCAAGCACGCCATCGTGGGCCTTACGAGGGTCGCCGCGCTCGAACTCGCCGCCAAGGGGATCCGGGTGAACGCGGTGTGCCCGGGGGCCATCGACACCGCGATGAGCAATCCGGCACAGCTCGATCCGGAGGCGGACGGCGAGGCGGCCGCGCAGGCCCTCGGCGAGCTCTACGCCAAGCTCGTCCCGCTGGGGCGGGTCGGGCAGCCGGAGGAGGTCGCCAGACTGGCGCTCTTCCTGTCCTGCCAGGACTCGTCGTACATCACCGGGCAGCCGTTCGTCATCGACGGCGGATGGCTGGCGGGGGTCAGCGTCCTGTGACGGCGGGGAAGCCCGTCCGACATACCTGACGGATAGTCAGACAAGCCGTGCGGCGGCTATTGACGCCCCTGGCGGGCGATGGAACAGTCGGCTCACACATCGAATCTGACGCTACGTCAGAAACTGGCTCGGGACGGTGAACCTCCTTGGAATTCGGGCTCTTTGTACAGGGATACGTGGGCAAGCGGGCCGAGACCGACCCGCTCGCGGAGCACAAGGCGCTGATGGAGGAGACCGAGTACGTCATCCAGGCGGACACCTCCGGCTTCAAGTACGCCTGGGCATCCGAGCACCACTTCCTGGAGGAGTACTCGCACCTCTCCGCCAACGACGTCTTCCTGGGGTACCTGGCGCACGCCACCGAGCGGATCCATCTGGGCTCGGGGATCTTCAATCCGCTGGCCCAGGTCAACCACCCCGTGAAGGTCGCCGAGAAGGTCGCCATGCTCGACCACCTCAGCGAGGGACGGTTCGAGTTCGGCAGCGGGCGCGGCGCCGGGTCCCACGAGATCCTCGGCTTCCTCCCCGGCATCACCGACATGAACCACACCAAGGAGATCTGGGAAGAGACCATCGCCGAGTTCCCGAAGATGTGGCTCCAGGAGGAGTACCCCGGGTTCCAGGGCAAGCACTGGCAGCTGCCGCCGCGCAAGATCTTCCCCAAGCCGTACGGAGCCTCGCACCCGGCGATGTGGTACGCGGCCGGGTCGCCGTCCTCGTACGCCATGGCGGCCAAGAAGGGGCTCGGGGTGCTGGGCTTCAGCGTCCAGAAGGTCTCCGACATGGAGTGGGTGCTGGAGCAGTACAAGACGGCCGTCCGCGACGCCGAGCCGATCGGCGACTTCGTCAACGACAACGTGATGGTGACCTCGACGGCGATCTGCGCCGAGACGCACGACAAGGCGGTGGAGATCGCCGTCAACGGCGGGCTGAACTACCTCCAGTCGCTGGTCTTCCGCTACCACGACACCTTCCCGCGGCCCGAGGGCATCCCCGAGTGGCCCGAGCTGCTGCCCGACTACACCGCCGAGATCATCGAGCTGCTGATCGCCGAGGAGCTGATGATCTGCGGCGATCCGGACGAGGTGCTCCGGCAGTGCAAGCGCTGGGAGCAGGCCGGCGCCGACCAGCTGAGCTTCGGACTGCCGATCGGGGTGTCGTACGAGGACACCATGAACACCATCAAGCTCATCGGCGAGCACGTGATCCCGAAGATCGACACGGATCCGGTCCATCGGACGACCCGGTTCCGGCAGTCGGCCGGCGACTGAGACGTCCGGGGCGTCGCCACGGTGACCGAGGCGTTCGGGCGCGTCCGGGCGCGTCCGGGCGCGTCCGGGGCGCAGGGCGCCCGGTCACCGGAAGGTTCGGCGCCGGAAGGTCGGCACCAGAAGGATTCGGCAACCGAAGGGGAGGCACCGCCGCCATGCTCGACCACCTGATCAAGGGCGCGACCGTCGTGGACGGGACGGGCGCGCCCGGGTACGTCGCCGACGTCGGCATACGCGACGGACGCATCGCCGTCATCGCCGGACCCGGGACGGTGCGCGAGGAAGCCGCGACGAGCGAGGACGCCCACGGCCGGATCCTCGCGCCCGGGTTCGTCGACCCGCACACCCACTACGACGCCCAGCTCTTCTGGGACCCCTACGCCACGCCCTCGCTCAACCACGGCGTGACCACCGTCGCGGGCGGCAACTGCGGCTTCACCCTGGCCCCCCTGAACCCCGCCCGGCCCGAGGACGCCGACTACACCCGCCGGATGATGTCCAAGGTGGAGGGCATGTCCCTGGTGGCGCTGGAGGAGGGCGCGCCCTGGAACTGGAGCTCGTTCGGGGAGTACCTGGAGGCGCTGGAGGGGCGCATCGCCGTCAACGCGGGCTTCATGGTGGGGCACTGCGCACTGCGCCGCTATGTGATGGGCGCGGACGCGATCGGCGGACAGCCGAGCGAGCAGCAGATGGCACAGATGCTCGCCCTCTTCCACGAGGCGATGGAGGCGGGGGCGTGGGGGCTGTCCACCACCCAGTCGTCCACCCACTCCGACGGCGACGGCGCGCCGGTCGCGTCCCGGCACGCGAAGCCGGCCGAGCTGCTCGCCCTGTCGCGGGCCGTCGCCGAGCACGAGGGCACGCAGCTGGAAGCCATCGTGGCCGGCTGCCTCGACCAGTTCAGCGACGCGGAGATCGAGCTGTTCGTGGAGATGAGCGCGGCGGCCGGGCGGCCCCTGAACTGGAACGTCCTCACGATCGACGCCGCCGTCCCCGAACGCGTGCCCCGCCAGCTCCAGGCCGGTGAGCGGGCCCGGAAGGCCGGCGGCCGGATCGTGGCGCTGACGATGCCGATCCTGACGCCGATGAACATGTCGCTGGGCACCTTCTGCGCCCTGAACCTGATCCCCGGCTGGGGCGAGATCCTCGGGCTGCCCGTCGACGAGCGGATCGCCAGACTGCGCGACCCGGAGGTGCGCGCCGAGATGCTGCGGCGCGCGGACAGCAAGGAGGCCGGCGTCTTCCGGCGGCTCGCCGACTTCGGCCGCTATGTCATCGGCGATACCTACAGCGAGGCCAACGAGGGCCTGACGGGACGGGTCGTGCGGGACATCGCCGCCGAGCGCGGACAGGAGCCGTTCGCCTGCCTGGTGGAGATCTGCGCCAACGACCGGCTCCGCACGGTGCTGTGGCCCATGCCGACCGACAACGACCCGGAATCCTGGGCCCTGCGCGCCGAGACCTGGCAGCACGAGGACGTACTGCTGGGCGGCTCGGACGCGGGCGCGCACCTGGACCGGATGTGCGGGGCCCCCTACACGACCCGGTTCCTCGGCGACTGCCTGCGCGGCCGCAAGCTGGTCGGCCTGGAGCAGGCCGTGAAGATGCTCACCGACGACCCCGCGCGGCTCTTCGGCCTGCGGGAGCGAGGACGCGTCCAGGAAGGCTGGCACGCCGATCTGGTGCTCTTCGACCCGGAGACCATCGACGCGGGCAAGGCGACGCTCGTGTACGACCTGCCGGGTGACAGCCCCCGTCTGGACTCCACGGCGATCGGCGTCGACGCGGTATGGGTCAACGGCGTCGAGGTGATCCGTGACGACGCGGTGACCGGCGCCGTGCCGGGCAGGGTGCTGCGGTCGGGGCGGGACACCAGGACGGTGGCCACCCAGTGACGGCGGGCGAGCGCCTGGCGGCCACCGGGGACACCGAGTGACGTCCGGCGAGAGCCAAGTGGCGACAGGAGAGCACCGAGTGACGGCCGGGGGTGCCAAGTGACGGTTGCGGACGGGAAGCTGTTCATCGGCGGCGAGTGGGTCGAGCCGGCCGAGGGGCACTACGAGGTGATCGATCCGGCGCGGGAGTCGGTCGTCGGGCGCGCGCCGGAGGCGTCCCGTGCACAGGTGCACGAGGCGGCCGCAGCGGCGCACGAGGCCCTTGCGACCTGGTCCCGTACCCGGCCGGAGGAGCGCGCCGCGATCCTCGACCGGGCCGCGGACGTCATCCAGCGCGACTTCGCCGCGAACGCCGAGCTGGCGCAGGCCGAGAGCGGTGCGACGACCGCGACCGCGCGGGGCATGCAGGTAGGGGTGGCGGTGGCGCGCTTCCGCCGCTACGCCAAGGGAGCCCTGGAGCCGGTCGAGCAGGCCCTCGTGCCGCAGATCAACGAGGCCGGGCCGATGGGCGGGGCGGCGGTGATCGGAGCGCTCGCGGTACGCCAGCCGGTCGGCGTCGTCACCTGCATCACCTCCTACAACAACCCCTGGGCGAATCCGGCGGGCAAGGTGGCCCCGGCCCTCGCCATGGGCAACACGGTCGTGGTCAAGCCCGCCCCGCAGGATCCCCTGTCGGTGTACCGGATGGCTGCCGCGCTGGCGGAGGCGGGCGCGCCGCCGGGTGTGGTGAACGTGGTGAGCGGCGCGTCGGTGGAGGTCGGTGAGGCGGCCGTCGACTCGCCGGACGTGGACATGGTCAGCTTCACCGGCTCCACCGCGGTCGGGCAGCGCATCGGCGAGGTCTGCGGGCGGGGCATGAAGCGCCAGCTCATGGAGCTGGGCGGCAAGGGCGCGGCGGTGGTCTTCGACGACGCGGATTTGGAGTCGGCCGTCCGGGGCATCGGCACGACCTTCTCCTTCTACAGCGGGCAGATCTGCACGGCGCCGACCCGGGTGATCGCACAGCGGGGCGTGTACGAGGCGCTGGTGGACGGGCTCGCGCGGTACATCGGCCGGCTCGCGGTCGGCGATCCGAGAGAGCGGGGCACGGTCGTCGGGCCGGTGATCTCGGCCGCGCACCGGGACCGGGTCGAGTCGTACGCGGAGCTGGGCCGCAAGGAGGGCGCCCGCCTGGTCGCGGGCGGTGAGCGGCCCGCGCAGGAGAAGGGGTTCTATGTGGCCCCGACGCTCCTCGCCGACTGCACCCGCGAGATGCGCGTGGTGCGGGAGGAGATCTTCGGCCCGGTCGTCGTGGCCCTTCCCTTCGACGAGGAGGACGAAGGGGTGGCCCTGGCCAACGACAGCGACTACGGCCTGATCGACTACGTCTGGTCGGGCGATGTGGCCCGCGCCTTCCGGGTGGCCCGGCGGCTGCGGGCCGGCGGGGTCGGGGTGAACACGGTCGGCCGGAACATGGAGGCGCCGTTCGGCGGGTTCAAGAGGAGCGGGGTGGGGCGGGACGTGGGCTCGTATGCGCTGCATGCGTACAGCGAGCTGCAGGCGATCGTGTGGCCGGGGTGAGACGGGGGCGTGGCCGTCGGGGCGTGCCCGTCGGGGCGTGGGGCCGCCAGGGCGTCGCGGGGCCGGGAGGAGGCTACCGGAGCCGGGTGGGCGAACCGGAAGTTCCGTTGAGCGAGATGTGGTGTTCAAAATTCGGACGGGAAAATTTTGAATCGTGGCAAAACGGACAGTGCTGCGATTCCCGCAATGCGGAAGTGGCGACGCGCGGCCATCGAATCAAAGGTTGATTCTGCAACTAATCTTGATATGGGGTGGGCGGCGCGTCGGCTCCCCTGTGTAATGAAGGCGACCGTTGCGGAGTTTGATCTTCCGGATACGAATACAGCAGCGCTTAACGTCCTGTTCATGGTTCAGGTTGACCCCCGGCCCCAGACCGGAGACACGGTAACGAGCGTCGGCGCCACCGGCGGTGACACCCGCAGCAAGGGCCTCAGCGGCAACTCCGTAGGCCTGCTCGGCAGCGCGGTCATCGGCATCTCCACCGTCGCCCCCGTCTACTGCCTCACCTCGACGCTCGGCCCGACGGTCGGCGAGGTCGGGCTGCAGATGCCCGCCGTCTTCCTCGCCGGCTTCCTGCCGATGCTGCTGGTCGCCTTCGCCTACCGCGAGCTCAACAAGGCCGTGCCGGACTGCGGCACCTCCTTCACCTGGACCGTCAAGGCCTTCGGGCCGCGGATCGGCTGGATGTGCGGCTGGGGGCTGGTGATCGCGACGATCATCGTGCTCTCCAACCTCGCCGGCGTGGCCACCTCCTTCTTCTATCTGCTGCTCGGTGAACTCACCGGCAGCCAGGCCATCGCCGACCTCGACGGCAACAAGGCCGCCCACATCCTGACGTGCCTGGCCTTCATCGCCGTCGCCACCGCGATCAGCTACCGCGGGATGACCGCCACCAAGGGTGTCCAGTACGCCCTGGTCGGCCTCCAGCTCGCCGTCCTCGCGGTCTTCGTCGTGATGGCCTTGGTGAAGGCGCAGTCCGGCGACTTCGCCGGCTCCGTCGACTTCTCCTGGACCTGGCTCGACCCGTTCGCCGTCCAGTCCTTCTCCGCCTTCACCGCCGGCCTGTCCCTCTCGATCTTCATGTTCTGGGGCTGGGACGCCTGTCTCACGGTCAACGAGGAGACCGCCGGCAGCGCGAAGACGCCCGGCCGCGCCGCCCTGCTGGCCATGCTCGTACTGATCGGCTCGTATCTGCTCACCGCCGTGGCCTCCCAGATGTTCGCCGGCGCCGGCGACAAGGGACTCGGCCTGGGCAACCCGGACACGTCCGACAACGTCTTCGCCGCCCTCGCCAACCCCGTCATGGGCACCGTGCTCGGCGTACTGCTCTTCGTCGCGGTACTCGCCTCGGCCGCGGCCAGCCTGCAGACCACGTTCATCCCCGTGGCCCGTACGGTCCTGGCGATGAGTGCGTACGAGGCGCTGCCGGCGTCCTTCGCCAAGATCCACCCGCGCTTCCGCTCCCCGGGCCAGGCCACCATCGCCGCCGGTGTCGCCACCGGCGTCTTCTACACCGTGATGAGCCTCCTCAGCGAGAACGTCCTCATCGACACCATCTACGCCCTCGGCCTCATGATCTGCTTCTACTACTCGATCACGGCCTTCGCCTGCGCCTGGTTCTTCCGCCGTGAACTGCGCACCTCGGTCCGCGACCTGCTCTTCAAGGGGGTCTTCCCGTTCCTGGGCGGCGTCCTGCTCGCGGCCGTCTTCGCCAAGACCCTGATCGACATGTGGAACCCCGCCTACGGGTCCGGCAGTTCGGTCTTCGGCATCGGCTCGGTCTTCGTCATCGGGGTCGGCCTGCTCCTGCTGGGCGCCGTGCTCATGCTGGTCATGCAACGCAGGAGCCCCGCCTTCTTCCGGGGCGAGGTACTGACACGGGCTACGCCGGCGTTGGTGGTGGAGGAGTAGGCGCCGGGGGCGGCCCCCGCCCCTGCGGCCCCCCGGCCCCTGCCCCCTCCCCCCATCCCGCCCCACCCCACCCCGTCCAGGCCCCGCCCGGCACGTTGGCCTCACAGCTCACCTCGTCAGACGCCCACGACGGCTCCGACACCGCCCCCAGCACCGGCGCTCGCGCCGCCCCGGACAGTGGGCTCGCCTCCGATGCCCGCGCCGCCCCGGACAGTGGGCTCGCCTCCGACGCCCGGCCGCCCCGGACAGCGGGCTCACCCCGATACCTGGGCCGCCTCAGACTCTGGCCTCATCTCCAGTGTCCGGGCCGTCCCCACGTCTGCCACGTCTTCGACGCCTGGGCCGTTCGGGACAGCGGGCTTATCCCGATGCCTGGGCCGCCCCTGTACCGGCCTCATCTCCAGTGCCCGGGCCGTCCCCACGTCTGCCACGTCTCCGACGCCTGGGCCGTTCGGGACAGCGGGCTTATCCCGATGCCTGGGCCGCCCCTGTACCGGCCTCATCTCCAGTGCCCGGGTCGCCCCCCACACCTGCCACGTCTCCGACGCCCGGCCGCCCCGGACAGCGGGCTCACCCCGATACCTGAGCCGCCTCAGACTCCGGCCTCACCTCCGATGCCCGAACGTCCCCACGCCTGCCACGCTCCGATGCCTGGGCCGCCCCTGCACCGGCCTCACCTCCAATGTCCGGGACGCCCCAACACCTGCCACGTCCCCCACGCCCGGGCCGTCCCCGACACCGACCTCCCCCGGCGCCCGCACCGCCCCAGACACCCCTGATTCCTCAGGCCTCCCGCCGTCCCAGGAAGACCGGGTTGGTCATGGCCGCCATCGGGCCCGGGAGGCCCGCCGTGGTCGGCGGGTGGCGGACTTCCGCGCGTATGTAGGCGGCGTAGTCCGGAGTGGTCTGCCAGGTGACGGTGCCCTCGCCGGACGATGGAAGCGGCGTCGCGAACAGCCGGCCTTGGTCGGTGACGAAGGAGACCGTGCAGCCGGGGGCGCCGGAGACCTTCAGCCGTGCGGTGACCCGCGTCGTGCGGGAGACCTCCAGACGCTCGCCGATTCCCGCGTGTTCGCCGCGCTCGCCGGTGACGGAGAAGGCCAGGTCGACCATCGAGGATTCGGCGATCCACACCCGGCCCGCCCGTATGCCGTCCTGCAGAGCGCGGCGGGAGAGATCGTCGGCGAGCACCACGGTCTGCGGCAGACCGACGACGTCCGGGTCGCGGTGGGCGTCGCTGTGGCCGACGGCCGGCAGCCAGTCGGCGCGGCCCTGGGTGTGTGCGACCAGGGTGTTGTCCCACTCGGCGAGGGTGACCTCGTCATCGGGGGTGTACGGGCCGTTCCAGACCTCCACAGCGTCCGCTTCGTTCAGCCCGAACTTCCAGTTGCAACCGATGCATGTGGCGTGCGGGTGTGCCGGGATGACCAGCCCCCCGGCCCGCCGGATGGCACGCGCGAACTTCCCGAAGGCGTTGTCGCGCGCCCGGTAGCGCCAGTCGACGAAGATCCCGGGGTCGGTGCCCATCGCCACCACATGCCCATTGCGGGTGGTCACCTCCTCACCGGTCATGATCAGCAGGTCGTCGCCCCACAGGCCCTCCCAGGCGCGGTGCGCGGAGGTGGTGTTGTGTTCGGAGGTATTGATGAAGTCCAGGCCGGCGGCGCGGGCCAGCGCCGCGATCTCGGCGGGTGTGCGCTTGCCGTCGGAGTGGACCGAGTGCAGATGGCTGTCGCCGCGATACCAGGCGCGTCCGCGGCCCCGGGCGCGCTCGGGCGGGTAGACGGGCGCCGGGGTGTGCCCCCGCGGGCCGTACCGCAGGGTGATCGTGACGTCGTAGGACAGCCCCTGCGGAGCGACCGTGTACGGGCCGAGGGCGATGTGCCAGGTGCCGGCGTTGACGGGGCCGGGGAGGTACCCCGGGGTGGCCTCCTCGGCGCGCAGGAAGAACTCCGAACGCGCGCCGCCCGACCAGCCGCGGAAGCCGGGGCCGCCCAGCTCCGTCCCCCGCTCGTCGAAGATGCCGATGTCGCAGGCGTTGCCGGCCGTGCCCTCCGGCACGGGCGGTTTGTCGTAGCGGTAGGAGACGGCGATCTCCCTTACCCCGCGCGGCACTTCGACCGGTAGATAGACGAAGTCCGGCGCGCCCGTCGGCAGATGGCCGGTGATCCGGCGGGTCTGCTCACCCGGGCCGCCACCGGGGTGCCCGGCCGCCGGCTCCGCGTCGGCGAAGCTCACACGTCCGAGCGTAAGCGCGCCCGTCGCGCCCGCAACCGCCGAAAGTCTCAGAACATCGCGTCGTTCCATACCCGCCCCCCGTGTCGTCTCGTGCCGTCTCGTGTCCAGCGGTCCCGTACCGGTCCCGCACCGCTGCGCGGTCGGTTCGTCGCACCGCGTGAAAACTGTTGTACGCGGCTGTGACGCGGAGGGAAAGGCCTGTGGATAACTGTCGGACGCTGAGGCAACATGCCGTCACCCACACGCCTGACGGAGGTGTCCACAGATGCAGATCGCGACCACGATCTTCCTGACCGACGAGACGATCAGGCCGGACCGACTCGCCCGTGAGCTGGAGCAGCGCGGATTCGCCGGCCTCTACCTCCCCGAACACACGCACATCCCCGCCAGCCGTGAGACCCCCGCGCCCATGGGTGAGCCGCTGCCCCGCGAATACGGCCGCACCCTCGACCCGTTCATCGCCCTGGGGCAAGCCGCCGCGGTCACCGAGCGCCTCGCCCTGGGCACCGGCATCACCCTCGTCACGCAGCACGACCCGGTCGACCTCGCCAAGCAGGTCGCGACCCTCGACTTCCTCTCCGGCGGCCGCTTCACGCTCGGCATCGGCTACGGCTGGAACGTGGAGGAGGCCGCCGACCACGGGGTGGAGTGGGCGACCCGGCGAGAGCTGACCCGCGACCGGGTGGCGTTGATGCGCGCCCTGTGGGCGGACGAACCAACCGCGTACAAGGGGGAATTCGGGTCCGTACGGGCGTCCCTGGCCTACCCCAAGCCGGTGCACGGCGCGCCGCGCACGCTGATCGGCGGCGCGGCGGGCCCCAAGCTCTTCGGGCAGATCGCCGAGTACGCGGACGGCTGGCTGCCGATCGGTGGCCGGGGGCTGGCCGAGACCCTTCCGGTACTGCGGCAGGCCTGGTCGGACGCGGGGCGCCCGGGCGAGCCGCTGGTGGTGCCGTACGGAGTGCGGCCCTCGGCCGGAAAACTGGCCCACTACCGCGACCTGGGCCTGCGGGAAGTGGTCCTGCAACTGCCCGCCGCGGGGGAGACGGAGGTGCTGCGGACGCTGGACGACTTCGCGCGGTACCTGTGACCCGGCAGCGCGCCGGGCAGCCGCCGCAGCAGCACCCGTGACGTACGGGAGCGCGCCGTGCGGGGTGGGTAACGGGCGAGGTGAGCCGGCGGCGCGTGCCCCGGGGGAGGGCGGGGGGTTCGGCCTGCCCCTAGGGCCATCGGCGTAAGGCCCGGTACCGGCCCGTGCCGGTACCGCAGACCGATCCGCGCCGGCGCTCGCGGTCGTACCGTCGAAGGTGAAGGACCCGCAGATCCACGGTCCGCAGGAGATCGATCACCGGTCCCGGAGGCCGGCTGCCCGAGCCGATCCAGGGGCTCACGGGGGCGCCGCCGACCACCGGACCACAAAGATCAAGGAGATCCCAGATGCCTCGACTCGACCACACGATCGTGCAGAGCACCGACCGCTTCGCCTCCGCCCGCTTCCTCGCCGATCTGCTGGGAGTGCCCGAGCCGAAGTCGTTCGGACCCTTCGCCGCCCTCAAGCTGGACAACGGGGTGGCCCTCGATTACGCCGAGCACCTCGCCGACAGCGGTGAGTTCGTCCCCACGCACTACGCGTTCCTGGTCACCGAGGATGAGTTCGACGCGATCCTGGGCCGCATACAGGCGCGCGAACTGCCCTATTGGGCCGACCCCATGCACCACAAGCCCCAGGAGATCAACACCCTGGACGGCGGTCGCGGCGTCTACATCAACGACCCCGATGGTCACAACATGGAGTTCCTGACCCGGACGTACTCCGACGAGCTGCTGGCCGGCATGTAGGCATGGCGGGAGCCGCCGCCGGGGAATTGCCCGCTTTGGGCGCGGGCGTAACCTCCGTCCGCAGTGATCAGTGGCACACCGGACCGCCCCATCTCCGGCTGGGGCGCTGTCGGCGGGCGCTCGTATGCTCGGGGAATGACTACCAGCGCGCAGGGACCTGACCAGGCATCCGACCAGGTGACCGACCAAGGGACGAGCGCCGGGCCCACCCAGGGCCGCCCCACGGCGAACGCGATGCGCCGCGCGCTGAAGCGGGCCCGCGACGGCGTGGCGCTGGACGTCGGCGAGGCCGCGGTGCTGCTGCAGGCTCGCGGCGAGGACCTCAAGGACCTGTGTGCCTCCGCGGCCCGGGTGCGGGACGCCGGCCTGGAGGCCGCGGGCCGTCCGGGCGTCATCACGTACTCGCGCGGTGTCTTCATCCCCCTGACGCGCCTGTGCCGGGACAAGTGCCACTACTGCACCTTCGTCACCGTCCCCGGCAAGCTGCGCCGTGACGGCCACGGAATGTTCATGTCGCCCGACGAGGTGCTGGACATCGCGCGCCGCGGCGCGGAAATGGGCTGCAAGGAAGCCCTGTTCACCCTGGGGGACAAGCCCGAGGACCGCTGGCCGGAGGCCCGCGAATGGCTTGAGGCGCACGGCTACGACGACACGATCTCCTACCTCCGCGCCATGGCCATCCGCGTTCTGGAGGAGACCGGACTGCTGCCGCACCTCAACCCCGGGGTGATGTCCTGGACGGACTTCCAGCGCCTCAAGCCGGTGGCCCCGTCGCTGGGAATGATGCTGGAGACGACCGCCGAGCGCCTGTGGAGCGAGCCCGGCGGTCCGCACCACGGATCGCCCGACAAGGAGCCCGCCGTCCGGCTGCGTGTCCTGGAGGACGCCGGCCGCTCCAACGTTCCCTTCACCAGCGGGCTGTTGATCGGCATCGGCGAGACCTATGAGGAGCGTGCCGAGTCCCTCTTCGCGCTGCGCCGCATCCAGCGCGCGTACCACGGCATCCAGGAACTGATCATGCAGAACTTCCGCGCCAAGCCGGACACGGCGATGCGCGGCATGCCGGACGCCGAACTGGAGGAGCTGGCCGCGACGATCGCGGTGGCCCGGCACATCATGGGCCCCTCGACCCGTCTCCAGGCCCCGCCCAATCTGGTCGACGGCGAATACGCGCTGCTCATCGACGCCGGGATCGACGACTGGGGCGGCGTCTCCCCGCTGACCCTCGACCACGTCAACCCCGAGCGCCCCTGGCCGCAGATCGAGGAACTGACCGAGCGCTGCGCCACCGCCGGTTTCGAGCTGCGCGAACGGCTCCCCATCTACCCGGAGTTCATCCAGCGCGGCGAACCCTGGCTCGACCCCCGCCTGCTGCCCCATGTCCGCGCTCTCGCCGACCTGGAGACGGGACTGGCCGTCGAGGACGCCCCGGTGGTCGGCCGCCCCTGGCAGGAGCCCGACGAGGGCTTCGCGATGCACTCCACGGGCCGTACGGACCTGCACCGCACCATCGACACCGACGGCCGCACCACCGACCGCCGCGACGACTTCGACGAGGTCTACGGCGACTGGGAGGCGCTGCGTGAGGCCGCCGCCCCAGGGATGGCGCCGGAGCGGATCGACGCCGACGTACGGCAGGCCCTGTCGCAGGCCGCCGACGATCCCACCAAGCTGACCGACCCGGAGGCGCTGGCGCTGCTGCACGCCGACGGGCCGGCGCTGGACGCCCTCTGCAAGATCGCCGACGAGCTGCGCCGCGCAACGGTCGGCGACGACGTCACCTACATCGTCACCAGGAACATCAACTTCACCAACGTCTGCTACACCGGCTGCCGCTTCTGCGCCTTCGCCCAGCGCCGCACGGACGCCGACGCCTACACGCTCTCCCTCTCCCAGGTCGCCGACCGTGCCCAGCAGGCCTGGGACGTGGGCGCGGTGGAGGTCTGCATGCAGGGCGGCATCCACCCCGACCTGCCCGGTACGGCGTACTTCGACATCGCCCGCGCCGTCAAGGAGCGCGTCCCGGGCATGCATGTGCACGCCTTCTCCCCCATGGAGGTCGTCAACGGCGCGACGCGCACCGGCATGTCCCTGCGGGAGTGGCTCACCGAAGCCAAGGCCGCCGGCCTGGACAGCATCCCCGGAACGGCCGCCGAGATCCTCGACGACGAGGTCCGTTGGATCCTCACGAAGGGCAAGCTGCCCACCGCCACCTGGGTCGAGGTCGTCAAAACCGCCCATGAGCTGGGCATCCGCTCGTCGTCGACGATGATGTACGGCCATGTCGACCAGCCGCGGCACTGGCTCGGCCACCTCCGCCTGCTGGCCGAGATCCAGCAGTCCGCGCTTTCCCACAACGTCGGTGGCTTCACCGAATTCGTCACCCTCCCCTTCATCCACACCAACGCCCCCGTCTACCTCGCCGGTATCGCTCGCCCCGGCCCCACGACCCGCGACAACCGCGCGGTGACGGCGATGGCCCGTCTCCTGCTCCACCCGCACATCACCAACATCCAGACCAGCTGGGTCAAGCTCGGCGCGGACGGCGCTGCCGAGATGCTCCGCTCGGGCGCCAACGACCTGGGCGGCACCCTGATGGAGGAGACCATCTCCCGGATGGCGGGATCGAGTTACGGCTCCTACCGTTCCATCCAGGATCTGATCGCCATCGCCGACCAGGCCGGCCGTCCCGCCCGTCCCCGCACGACGACCTACGGTCCGGTGCCGCAGGAACGTCACAGCACGGCCCTCGCGTCGGACGGCCATCTGCCGGAGCTGCTGCCGGTGGTGGAGTAGGGGTGCAGGAGGGGTGGAGGAGGCCGTGGGCTGAGGCTGTCGGCGTCGGCGTCGGCGTCGGTGCCGGCGTCGACCGGGCCGACGGCCGATCAGGCCGAAGGAATTGACGCTCTCGACGAGCTCGTCACTCACCCTCCATGCGCACTCCGCACTCCGCACTCCGCACGCCCGACGAACTTGACTGGAGCAAATGTGAGTTGACCAGGTCATATGGCGGTGGCGGACCGATGGGACGTCGCTCCGCTCGGAGTTATCCACAGCCTCCGACGCTCGACTCCGCCGAAGGCTAATCTGCGTGAGCAGGTCGGCAAGGCCGTCAGGACCGGCAGACGCTGACGCGGAGGGGGTGGAGGCGTGGACCGCAGCAGGATGTCGCGGCAGGAGTTGATCCGGCTGCGACGACGGGAGGGTTTCGTCGGGCGGCAGGGTGAGATCGCGGCCTTTCGCGACAACTTCGCGCGGGCGGTGGAGGACCCGGCGTTCCAGTTCCTGTTCCATGTGCACGGTCAGGCGGGCGTCGGCAAGACCTCCCTGATCCGGCAGTTCGAGAACACCGTGCGCGAGCGGGGCGCGCCGACCGCGTACATCGATGAGGCGGTGCACGGCGTGCCGGAGGCGATGGCCGCCGTGAGCAGCCAGCTCGCCGCGCAGGGCAGGCCCTTGAAGGCGTTCGACAAGCTGTTCGCGACCTATCGGGAGCGGCGGCACGAGGTCGAAGCGGCGGCCGTGGCCGCGCAGGAGGCGCCGCCCGGGGCGGTGGAGCCGGGCGACGTGCAGGGGCCCGCTCCCTCGCCCGGCAGCATGATCGCAGCCCAGGCCGGTCTGGCCACCCTCAATCTGGTGCCCGGAGTCGGAGCCGTCACCGGCTCCCTGGACGCCCGCCAGGTGGCGCGCGGCGCCGAACGGCTGCGCGGTCTGCTCAGCGCCCGACTGCGCAACCACGACGATGTCCAGCTGGTGATGTCGCCGCTGGAGGTACTGACCCCGGTCTTCGTCCGTGAAGTGAGCGCCGCCGCCGACGAGGTGCCCTGGCTCGCCCTCTTCTTCGACACCTACGAACGGACCGGGCCACTGCTGGACGTCTGGCTGCGCGACATGCTGGTCACCGACCGGTACGGCCCGCTGGCTCCCAACGTGGTGGTGACGCTGGCCGGACAGACATCCTTGGACCGCCGATGCTGGGCCGACTACCTCGACTGTGTGGCGGAACTGCCGCTGGACGCCTTCACCGAGGCTGAGGCACGGCAGTTCCTGACGACCAGGGGCATCGTCGACGAGCGCATCGTCGAAGTGATCCTCCGGCTGTCCGGCGGGCTGCCGGTCCTGGTCTCCACCCTCGCCGAGAACCGCCCCCATGCGGCCGAGGCCGTCGACGATCCCAGCGACACGGCCGTCGAGCGCTTCTTGAAGTGGGAGACGGACCCGATCCGGCGGGAGGCGGCACTGGCGGCCGCCCTGCCACGCCATCTGGACGAGGACATCTTCCGGGCGGCGGTGGACACGGACGCCGCAGAGCAGTTCGGCTGGCTGTGCGGACTGCCGTTTGTCGCAGACCGGGCCGGGCGGTGGCAGTACCACGAGGTTGTGCGTACGGCGATGCTGCGCCTCCAGCGGCGCCGATCACCGCAGACCTGGACGGCCCGGCATCGCCGTCTCGCCGAGGCCGCCCGGCGCCGCCGTACGGAACGCGCCGTCGACGCCGACCCGGAGCGGTCCTGGACCGACGAACGCTGGGTGGAGCACCGACTGGGGGAGACCTATCACCTGCTCTGCGCGGATCCACAGCAGGCTCTGCCCCAGGCCCTGGCCGACATCTTGGATGCGGCCGAGCACGAGCGGCCCGTCGTGCGCAGAGCGGCGGACGGCCTGCGTCAGGCCGGAGAGGACGCGGGCGCGGCCGAGACCCGGGCATGGGGTGATCGGCTGGTCGCCGCACTCGCCGAAGACGGGGACGGCCTCATCGAGGTGCTCACCGTGCTGCTCGCCCGGCCCGGTCTGGAGGTGGCCGAGCAGGCCCGTATCCACCGGATCCGGGGCCGCGAGCACCGCAAGTGCGAAGCCTGGCCGCAGGCCTTCGCCGACTTCGACCGCTGCTTGGAGCTGTCGCCGCACGACGTACCCGCGTTGCTCGGCCGAGGGCTGACGCACCGGTACATGCGCTCCTTCGAGCGAGCCGCCGAGGACTACACCCGGGCCCTGGACATCGCCCCGGACTCGGTGGATGCCGCCTCCCAGCTCGGCGAGGTCTACCGCCTCATGGGCCGCTTCGAGCAAGCCGTCACCGAATTCGACCGGGCCCTGGCAGGCCGGCCCAGGCACGCCTTCACCATCGCCAGTCGCGCCGTCTGCCATCGCCGCCTCGGACGCCATGAGGAGGCACTGGCGGGCCTGGAGCGCGCCATCGAGATCAACGCTGAGTACGCCTGGGCGATGGCCGAGCGCGGTGCGACCTACCGGGACATGGGGCAGTACGCCCTCGCCCTCGCGGAGTTCGACCGCGCCCTGGCGATCAATCCCCACTATGCGTGGGCCTACGCTCGCCGCGGCCTCACCCTGCGCGAGATGGGCTGCTACGAGGAAGCGCTGACCGCCTTCGGGCGCGCGGCCGAACTCCAGCCGGACGACCCCTGGATATGGGGGGAGCGCTGCAACACCTACCTGGAAATGCAGCGTTACGAGGAGGCGCTCGTGGAGGCCGAACGGGCCCTCGGCGTCGACCCCTCCTACGCCTGGGCCCATATGGCCCGTGAGGTCGCCCGGTGCGCGGCCCGGGGGAGAGCCAACCTGCTCGCGGGACGACTGGCGGAAGCGCTGTCGGACTTCGACCGGGTCATCGAACTCGGCGCGGAACGGCCGCCCGGCGGTGCCTCCGCCTTCGTACAGCGCGGCAAGGTCCATCTCCTGCTCGGCGACGATCTCCGTGCCTTGGCCGACGTCGATCGTGCGCTCGCCGTGGCCGGTCCGACCGAGGCGCTCCTGGCCCTCAAGGCCGGCTGCCTACGCCGGCTCGGACGCCTGGAGGAGGCACGGGACGCGGTTGGCGCGGTGACGCAGTCGACCGGTGCGCTCGCCGGCCCGATGGTTCGCTACGAGGCGGCGCTGCTGGCCGGGACGCTGAGCGGGGTGGGCGCGGCCGGGGCGGTGTCCGTCTGGGAGGACTTGCGGTCCGACGGGATACGCCCCGCCCCGGAGCCCAACGGCAGGAATCTGAACGGCGAGGGGATGAACGGCAGCGAGCTGAACAGCGATGGGCTGCACAGCAGGGATCTGAACGGCGACGGGCTGAACGGCAGCAATACGAACGGCAGCAATACGAACGGCGGCGATACGAACGGCGGCGATACGAACGGCAGTGATCTGTATGGGCTGAACCGGTTCATGGGTGCGGCTGCGGTGGTGGTCGTCAGTCGCTGCGCCCTCGGGGACTGGACCGGTGCCGAAGGAGCCGTGGCGGAGCTGCTGGACGGCGGTGCTTGGGAGCCCATGGCCGAAACCGAGTTGGGGGTGCGTGAGCTGGCTCGGCTTCCGGGGGCGGACGCCGAGCGGCTGGAGGCGATACGTGAGGCGCTGATACGTGGGATGGCAACCGCGGTGGGGCGACCCGGCTGAGCGATGGGGGCCGCATTCGGCCCTGAGAGGCGAGGTGGCCGCCCGCGCCATGCCTGGGCGGTGCGGGCCGAGTCGCTCGCTCCTGAGCGGGTCGGTGGCTCGCGCGCCCTGCCCGAGCCGCGTGGCCCGAGCGCCCTGCCCGAGCCGTGTGGCTCGCGCGCCCAGCCCGAGCCGTGTGGCCCGAGCTGCTGCTGAGCGGGGCGGCCCCGCGTCACTCACCGTCGTACTCGGCCTCGTGCTGGAGGATGCACTGCTGCCACTGCGACAGGGCCTCCTCGCGGTCGCCTCCGCTGTCCTGGGCGGCGACGATCAACGCGTCGGCGGCCATGGCGGCGAGCCGTACCGCGATGTGGCAGACATCGCGCTGCGGGAGCGGCCGAAGCAGTTCCACCGCGCCGTCGCTGTCTCCGGAGAGCGCGGAGGCGACGACAGCCATCGTGGTGCGATCCCACTCGTACTCGGACATGGGGAGAGCATGCCCAGCGGGCGCCCTCGCCATCATCGAATGGATGAGCGGCCCGGCGGCGAGGCATGGGCACCGATGGGAGGCGTCGGGACGGCGAGGGGGCGAGGGGAGGCATCGGGCGGCGGAAGGGAGGGAGGGGGAGGGAGGGGGAGGGAGACGGGGGCAGGGGGAAAGCGAGGCAGGGCCGGGGCCACGGGCGCCGCAGCCGCTCGTGGCCGTTGGCCCGGGTGTCTCCGTCAGCCCAGTTGCCGGATCGGGCTGCCGTGGAGGAAGGCGGTGATGTCCTCGACGGCCTGCTGGAAGTAGCCCTCGTAGTTGCGGCGGGTGACATAGCCGAGGTGGGGGAGGGAGAGGACGTTCGGGAGGGTCCGCAGGGGGTGGTCGGCGGGCAGTGGCTCGTGGTCGAAGACGTCCAGGCCGGCGCCGGCGAACCAGTTCTCGCGCAGTGCCTGGAGCAGTGCGGGCTGGTCGACGACGGCGGCACGGGAGGTGTTGATGAGATAGCCGGTGGGTCGTATCCGGCGGAGTTCGTCCGCGCCGAGCAGGCCGCGGGTGCGGTCGCTGAGGACGAGGTGGACGGAGACGTAGTCGCTGGTTTCCAGCAGCTCTTCCTTGGTGGCGGCGAAGCGTACGCCCGCCTCCCCGGCGCGCTCGGCGGTCAGGTTCTGGCTCCAGGCCACGACGTCCATGCCGAAGGCCTGTCCGATCCGGGCGACCCGAGTGCCGATCTTGCCCAGGCCGAGCAGTCCGAGCGTACGGCCGTGCAGGTCGGCGCCGAGCGTGCTCTGCCAGGGGCCGCCGGCGCGCATCGCGGTGTTCTCGGTGACGAGGTTGCGGGCGAGGCCGAGGATCAGCGCCCAGGTCAGTTCGACGGGCGGTTCGGTGTTGCTGGCCGTGCCGCAGACGGTGACGCCGTGCCGGGCGGCGGCTTCCAGATCGATGGCCGCGTTGCGCATCCCGGAGGTGATCAGCAGCCGCAGGCGGGGCAGCCGCGCGAGGAGCGAGGCGGGGAACGGGGTGCGCTCGCGCATCGCGACGACGATCTCGCAGTCACCGATCGCCGCGACCACGTCGTCCTCGGAGCGGAACGGCTCCCGCAGCGTACGGACGTCCACGGTGCCGGCCAGGGGGGACCAGTCGGCCATGGAGAGGGCGACACCCTGGTAGTCGTCGAGTACGGCACACCGCTGTGTCATGCGATTCTCCAGAGGGCAGAGGGCAGAGGGCAGAGGGCAGAGGGCAGAGGGCAGAGGGCAGAGGCGCGATCACGGGCGGGAGCCCGGCCGCGGGCACGAACCGAGGGCACGGGCAGTAGCAGGGCGGTGGCGGATGGTGCGTGTCGTCGCGCCCTCCCCATCCGGACCGTACCGCCCAAAAGCCTCCTAGCCAGTGACTGTTCGCATACTCACCTGGCCTGAAATTGATCAATCCTGGTCGATTACAGTGCTGCGCCAGGGGCCCCACAAGGCCCCGGCACGTAGTGAGCTTCGGGAGGGCGCAGTGAGCGAGCGCAGCGAGCATGCGATTCAGGGGTGCGCGCCGCGCGAATGCGAGGCCGAGCGGAGCGAGGTGTCGACATGAGCGCAGCGGGCGGCGGCGCCATCTGGGGCCGCGCGGAACAGCAGGACTTCCGCAGCCGGGTACGCGGCTGTCTGCTCGGCGGCGCCATAGGCGATGCCCTCGGGGCCGGGATCGAATTCCAGTCGCTCGACGCGATACGCCAGGCACACGGCCAGGAGGGCGTGACGGATCTCGTGCCCGCCTTCGGGCGGCGCGGCGCGGTCACCGACGACACGCAGATGACCCTGTTCACCGTCGACGGGCTGATCCGGGCGCAGGTGCGCCGTGACACCGGCGCCTGGCACCCGCCCACCGACGTGCACCGCGCCTACCTGCGCTGGGCCGCCACGCAGCACGACTGGGGCCCGGACGAGCGTAGGAAGGACGACGGCTGGCTCGCCCGCGAGGAGTGGCTCTACTCCCGCCGGGCCCCCGGGAAGGCCTGTCTGTCCGGGCTCGGCGACGAGGTGATGGGCACGCTCGAGAAGCCCAAGAACCCCGACTCGAAGGGCTGCGGCGCGGTGATGCGCTCCGCGCCGTTCGGGCTGCTGGTCGGCTGGGAGCCGCAGCTGGTCTTCCAGCTCGCCGTCGAGTGCGCGGCGCAGACGCACGGCCACCCCACCGGCTATCTGGCGGCCGGCGCGCTCGCGGTCATCAGCCACTCGCTGGCCCGCGGCGAGGACCTCGACAGCGCCGTGCAGAAGGCCCTGGCGCACCTTGCCACCCGTCCCGGCCACGAGGAGACCACCGACGCCCTCAAGCGCGCGCTCGGCGCCGTACGGCAGGGCATGCCGACTCCCGCCCGGGTGGAGTCGCTGGGCGAAGGCTGGACGGCCGAGGAGGCGCTGTCGATCGCCGTGTACTGCGCGCTGGTCGCCGAGGACATCCGGCACGGCCTGCTGCTCGCCGTCAACCACAGTGGCGACAGCGACTCCACCGGCGCCATCTGCGGCAATCTGCTGGGCACACTGCACGGTGAGACGGCGCTGCCGCCGGTGTGGCTGGTCGAGCTGGAGGGCCGGGACACCATCCTGCAACTGGCCGACGACTTCTCCATGGAGATGACGCAGGGCGCCGCGCTGCACGGTCCGGCCGGTTCGTCGCCGGGGTGGCTCGCCCGTTACCCACGGGCCTGAGGCAGCCGCCACCGGCGGGCCTGAGGCAGCCGCAACCGGCGGGCCAGAGGTTGTCGCACAGGCGCACGGGGCCCAGGAAAGGCCGCCCGCCCTCGAGCCCCGCACCCCGCCGAGCTACCCCTCACCCGCACCTCCCGGCAGGCGCGTTCCGTCGCCGAGCCCGGCTCGAAGTAGCAGCAGGTCATCCGGCCGCCGTGCGCGTCGATCCGGTGCGCCACCCGGGGACGTATCAACGCAGTGCGGGCGGTGCGGGCGGTGCGCCGCACCCCGTCCGCCGCCGTCTCGACAGTGAACGCGACCTCGTCGCCGACTGCGAGGCAGGACACCGAGCCGGAGTGCATGTCCAGTTCCAGGGAGGGGCCGCTGTACCGGGCGCGGCCGGGCCACAGGGGCAGCCGGGCCTGCGGCTCCGGGCAGCGCATTGGTGAAAGCGCATCGTCGGCCATGAACGGCATCCTGGCCGACGTGATGATTCCTCTCGCACCCCTACTGGCCCCCGCACCCCTACTGGCCCCCGCACCCCCACTGGCCCTCACGCCCCCGTTGGCCTTCGGCCCGGGCATGTCCCACACGTTGACCGCCGTACAGATCGTCTTCGCGCTCTTCTTCCTCGTGATGGGGCTGGGCGGACTGGCCGCCCCCGCCCGGGTGCTGCGGCCGTTCGGAATCACCCTGGAAGGGGCCACCGCCCGTACCGAAGTCCGTTCCGTCTACGGCGGGTTCGGGCTGGCGATGGCGGGGCTGCTCGGCTGGGCGGCCGTCGAACCGGCGGATCCGCTGCGGCGCGGCGCGGTGCTCGCGGCCGCCGTCGCGATGCTGGGGATGGCCGGCGGACGGCTCGTGGCCCGCCTCGTCGAACCGCCGGAATCCTGGTTCCCGTCATGGTTCTACTTCTGGGTGGAGGTGTTCGCCGGGGGCGCGCTACTGGCCACCGTCACGGTGACCTGAGTCCCGCGTCCGGCACCTCGCCCGTGCCGTCCCCTCGCGCCGGGAGCCCACCAGGCCCACCGTCTCCCTGTGCGGGGACCGCCCTCGCCCCCGCGGCGGCCGCCCCGCCACCGTCCTCGTCGTCCCCGGAGTTGATCCGCGCCAGCACCGCATCCCGCTCCGCCGTGTCCTGCGGCCGTACGAGGCCGATCACGACGAAGAGCACGAGCGAGGTGGCGACCGGCGAGACGATCTGGATCTGCAACTGGACGCCGCTCAGGCCGTAGTTGGTCAGCCAGAAGGCGAACAGGCCGGCCGCCCAGGACCCCAGCGCCGCCGTGGGCCCGGACCTGCGGAACGTCCGCAGCATGCCGAGCAGGAACGGGATGGAGATCGGGCCGACCAGGCCCGCCACCCACTTGATGACGACGGTGATGATGTCCTTGAACGCGGGCGAGTCGACCTGGGTGGCGATCGCCATCGACAGGCCCAGGAAGGCGACCGTCGACAGCCGTGCGGCCAGCAGCCCGGCCCGGTGCGACCAGTCGCGCGCCTTCGCCGAGAGCGCCGGTGCGATGTCGCGGGTGAACACCGCGGAGATGGCGTTGGCGTCCGAGGAGCACATGGCCATCGTGTGGGAGAAGAAGCCGACGACGACCAGTCCCAGCAGACCGTGCGGCAGCAGCCGTTCGGTCAGCAGGGCGTACGCGTCGGAGGCGTCCGGCTTCTCGGCCCTGACCAGCAGCGGCGCGACCCACATGGGGAAGAACAGCACCGCGGGCCAGACGAACCACAGTGCGGCCGACAGCCAGGCCGAACGCCTGGCCTGCCGGGCGCTGCTGGTGGCCATGAAGCGCTGGGCCTGGTTCCACATGCCGCCGCTGTATTCGAAGGTCTTGATGAAGAGGTAGGCGAGCAGGAAGGTCAGGGTGTACGGGCCGACGGTCGGCGCGGTGTGGCCGTCCGGCAGCCTGTCCCACACGGTCCACAGCGCGCTGGCGCCGCCCAGTTCGCCCATGACGGTGACCAGCATCGCCACACCGGCCAGCAACTGGATGACGAACTGGCCCAGTTCGGTCAGCGCGTCCGCCCACAGGCCGCCGACCGTGCAGTAGACACCGGTGACCAGGCCGGTGAGGAGAATGCCCTGGTTGAGCGAGATGCCGGTGAAGACGGACAGCAGGGTGGCGATCGCGGCCCACTTGGCGCCCACGTCCACGATCTTCAGCAGCACCCCGGACCAGGCCAGCGCCTGCTGCGTCGGCAGGTCGTAGCGGCTCTTGAGGTACTCCAGGGGGGAGGCGACACCGAGCCGCGACCGCAGCCGGTTGAGCCGCCCGGCGAACAGCTGCGCCCCGATGGCGATGCCGATCGCGATGGGGAAGGACCAGGTGACGTAGGAGGTGACGCCGTATTGGTAGGCGATGCCGGCGTACCCGGTGAACATCACCGCGCTGTAGCCGGACATGTGATGGGAGATGCCGGACAGCCACCACGGCATCCTGCCGCCCGCGGTGAAGAAGTCGCCGACATCGTCCACCCGCTTGTGCGACCACACCCCGATCGCCACCATGACGCCGAAGTAGCCGATGAGCACGGCCCAGTCGAGACTGTTCATGCCCCCTCCAGGGGTCCGCCTTGTGAACGTGCGGATGACGTTCCGCATCAGGAATCACTTCGCCGTGACGTCCTGTGGGGCGTGGTGCCCCCGTGTGGGAAGGGGGACTTCGGGGATTGAACCGTCAGTCGTGCAAGCCGGTCAAGGTTTCTCGGGTCATGAGTGTGAACTGCGATCAGCAAAGCGAACGATTTTGCGTCCCCTTGACCAATCGGGCCGTTGTCTGGGGCATGCCGCCGACCCACGATGAACACACACTTCGCCGGGCTCCGCCGGCCGTGACGCAGCAGCCGCACGGGAGCGGGATCCCGTGCGGCTGACATGGGCCGAGAAGTGGACGCGAGGGCGAAGGTGAAAGCGGGAGGGAAGGAGGGCGGCGAGCAGCGGCTACCGCATCAACTCGCCCGCGTTGACCAGCAACGACTGGCCCGTAATGGCGCGCGCCCGGTCGGAGGCCAGGAAGACCGCGGTCTCCGCCACGTCCGCGTCCGTCGCCAGCTCGGGCAGCGCCATCCGCTCGGCGAGCCGGGCGAGCACCTCGGCCTCCGGGACGCCTTCGCTGTGCGCCTGGAACCGTACGTACGCCTCGACGGGCGGGCCCCACATCCAGCCCGGCTGCACGGTGTTGACCCGTATCCGCTCCGGGCCCAGCTCGCGCGCCAGCGAGTACATCGCCGACACCAGCCCGCCCTTGGACGCCGCGTAAGCCGCCTGCTGCACCTGTGAAGGCGCGGCGACCGACGACTGGGTGCCGATCATCACCACCGACCCGCCGCCGCGCGCCGTGAGCGACGGCAGGCAGGCCCGGGTCATCCGCAGCGTGCCGAAGAGGTTGATGTCCACGACGCCGCGCCAGGAGTCGAAGTCGGCCTCGCGCAGACCGCCGAAGAGCGAGTCCAGTGCGGCGACATGGATCACCGCGTCGATGCCGCCGAACCGCTCCACGGCGAGCGCGGCCAGCGCCTCGCACTGCGCCTCGTCGCCGATATCGGTTGCCCGCCAGGCCGTCCGCTCGCCCGAAGGGTCGATCTGCGCCGCCGACTTGGCGAGATTGGCCTCCGTACGGGCCCCCAGTACGACCGAGGCACCGTCGCGCACACAGGCCGCCGCGACCTGATGGCCGAGTCCGGCCCCGACGCCCGAGACGACGACGGTCTTGTTCCGCAGCAGCATGTCCGCCTCCCGGCCGGGCCGCCCCGCACGCTTCTGACGGTGCGTCAGAGTAGGGGCGGCGGCCCGGAAAGGCCATAGCCCGGCGCTCACCGGGCTCTGACCGCTACCGGGCTCACCCGTTCCGGCGTGCGCCCTCCAGCGCCGTCCGCAGCCGGTCCAGGCCCTCGCGGATCTCCTGCGGGGAGTGCGTCACGAACGACAGCCGGACGGCCGTGGAGTCCGGGGTGCCCGCGAAGAACGGCGCCCCGGGGACATAGGCGACGTCGTGCCGTACGACCTCGGGCAGCAGGGCCGTGGCGTCGTAGCCCTCGCGCAGCGTCGCCCAGACGAACATGCCGCCCGCGGGACGATTCCATCGCGATCCCTCGGGGAGCGCCGCGGCCAGCCCGTCGACCAGCGCGTCCCGCCGCTCGCGGTAGGCGCCGCGCACCCGCTCCAGGTGGGCGTCCAGGTCAGCGGCCGCCAAGTACCGCGCCGCGGCCGCCTGGTCGACGGTCGAGGTGTGCAGATCGGCGGCCTGTTTGGCGATGACGCAGGCGCGCCGCAGCGCGGCCGGTACCCGCAGCGTGCCCAGTCGCAGCCCGGGTGCCATCACCTTGGAGAACGAGCCCAGAAGTGCCGTACGGTCCTCGGCCCCGGGGAAGGACGCCACCCACGGCATCGCCTCGCCCTCGAAGCGCAGCTCCCCGTACGGGTCGTCCTCGGCGATCCACAGGCCCCGGCGGGCGGCGACCTCGGCGACCGCGGCCCGTCGTTCGGCCGGCAGGGTGCGGCCGGTCGGGTTCTGGAAGGTGGGGATGACGTAGAGCAGCTTGGGCCGCTCGCGCGCGGCGATCTCGTCGAGCGCGGCCGGGTCCAGCCCCTCGTCGTCGGTCGGGACCGGCACCACCCGGGCACCGGCGAGCGAGAAGATCTGCAGCGCCGCGAGGTAGCAGGGGTCCTCGACCAGCACCACGTCACCGGGCTCCAGCAAGGTGGTGGCCAGCAGCGACAGCCCCTGCTGGGAGCCGGTGGTCACCAGCAGGTCGGCGGCGTCGGTGGGCAGCCCGCGTGCGGTGTAGCGGGCCGCGACGGCCGCGCGCAGCGCCGGATCCCCCTCGCTGGTGGAGTACTGCAGCGCCCGCTGTGGCTGTTCGGTCAGCACCTGCCGGAAGGCGTCGGCTATCCCTGCCGCGTCGAAAAGCTCGGGCGCGGGCAGTCCGCCGGCGAACGAGATGACCTCGGGCCGGGCGGTGAGCGCCAGGATGTCGCGTACCGGCGAGCTGCCGGTCCGCGCCGCGCGCGCGGCCAACTCGGGGACGGGGGTGCGGGCATCGGCAAGGATCGCGTCCGGCATGGCGGCTCCCATCGCTCAGGTCTGCGATTAACCGTCGTTAGCTGCAGACGGCAGGCATCTTAGGCGCGACGGGATGCGGTGTGCAGCGGTGCCCGCATCGTGAACGCGTGCGGCACACCCCCTCCCCTTCTGATGGTGTGTCAGCTACACCTGTCTGTCATGACCACAGACGCGACCGGAGACACGACGGGTGAAACGGCCACAGGCGCGGCAGCGGATGCGGCCGCAGGCGGCGAGGGGACCCCTGAGGCCGCGGCCTCGTCCTCCGCCGGCACCCGGGCCGCCGCCTACGCCGAGCTGGCCGCCGTCGGCCCCTACGGGGTGCGCCCCGGCCATGCGTTGATCACCATGGTCGAACCGCATCCGGGCCACGAGTACGCCTACAACCGCTGGTACGAGGACGATCACTACATCGCCGGCGCGATGGCGATGCCCTGGATGTTCGCGGGCCGCCGCTGGGTCGCCACCCGCGAGCTGCAGTCGCTGCGCTATCCGCAGGAGTCCGCCGTCGCCCGGCCGGTCACGGCCGGCTGCTACCTCTCCACGTACTGGCTGACCGACGGCCGCTACGACGAGCACATGAAGTGGACCGTCGGCATCAACAAGCGCCTCAACCGGGACGGCCGGGTCTACCAGGACCGTACGCATGTCTTCACGGCCTTCCAGGACCATGTGGCGACGGTCTACCGCGACGGTGCGGCGGGGCCCCGGGACTTCCATGCGCTGGACCACCCGTACGCGGGGTTGGTGCTGGAGGTGATCGACGCGGACGGCCCGGAGGGGCGGGCCGCATTGCTGGAGTGGCTGCGCGCCCGGCATCTGCCGCGGCGGCTGGCGGGTTCGCCGGCGGCGATGGTCACGGTCTTCCGGCCCACTCCGCTGCCGGGGGACCGGATGGCGTACGTGAAGCAGGTCGAGGGCGTCGACACCCGGCTGACGCTGCTGTGGTTCCTCCAGCAGGACCCGCGCGAGGGCTGGGCCGCGCACTTCACCGGACTGGGGGAGGAGGTCGCGGAGTCGGGGCTGGGGCGGGTGGAGCTGGTGGCGCCGTTCCTGCCGACCGTGCCCGGCACGGACCGGTACGTGGCCGAATTGCGCTGAGGTTTGCTCACGGGGCGTGGGCGCTTGGGCATGGCCGAGCCCCCTCGGCCGGGACGGCGATCCAGTCGAGAGGGCTCGTATCTGCGGGGTGCGCGAACCGTGAGAGGTCAGGTCACGCCACGTCGAACGCGCCGTCGGCGACGTCCGACACGAAGCGGCTCCAGGACGAGTTGTCGAACGTGAGGCGGGGACCCTCGGGGTCCTTGGAGTCGCGCACCGCGATGGCTGCGGTGGTGGGGACGGCGATCTCCACACAGGCGCCATTGCCACCGGAGTACGAGGACTTGGTCCAGGAGAATGCGGAATTCGGCTGCACGGCCATGTTCACTCCAGCTCACTCTGAGTTACCGCGGATTCGGTAGTGACGACGCTACGCGCCAACATCACTAGCCGCAGAGGCCGTTCACCCGTACGAATGGCATATTCCTTGATCTCTTTTCATGGAACAGGCCACGGGTGTACCGTGCGAACCCGGTTTCCGGAACATCGCATTCCGCCCTATTTCTCCCCTGGTCGGAGTCGCCGTCTTGCCTGGCCGGAGCGCACCTTCTTTCCTGATCGGAGCTCATCCTCTGCGGCGGCCGGAGCTCATCCCATCGCGTCCGCATGGGATTTCGCCGCGGCGGCGATGAACTCCCGGCTCTGTTCCGCGCTCAGTGCCTGTGCGCGCAAATGCTCGTACATGATCGTGTATTTGTGCACATCATTGGTTTTCTCCAGATAGAGGTCGCTGGTGACCCCCTCGATGTACACCACGCTGGAATCGGAGGCGTCGTCGAATTCCAGAATGGAGAACGTTCCCGACATTCCGGCATGCGCGCCCGTGTCGTAGGGAAGAATCTGAACCGTCACATGCGGCAGATTGCTCATCTCGACGAGATGGTCGAGTTGCTCGCGCATGATCAGATGACTGCCGACCACGCGCCGCAGCGCGCTCTCGTCCAGTACCACCCACAGCCGCAGCGGGCGCTCGGGGTCGTTGACCCGCTCCTGGCGGCGCATCCGTACCTGGATCCGCTTCTCCAGGTGGTCCGGCGCCAGCTCGGGGACCGTGCCGGGAATGACCGCCTCGGCGTAGCCGGGGGTCTGCAGCAGGCCGGGCACCAGCAGCGACTCGTAGATCCGCAGCGAGGCCGCCTCGGTCTCCAGGCCGATGTAGACGCTGTACGGGATGTCGCCGAAGGCGTGCCACCAGCCCTGCTGACGGGAGTCCTTCGCCATCTGCATCAGCGAATCGACTATCCGGTGGTCCTCGACCTCGTAGACCCCGCAAAGATCGCGGACATCGCGCTGACTGATACTGCGGCGGCCGTTCTCGAGTCTGCTGATCTTCGATTGTGAGACCAGCAGCCGCTCGGCCACCTCTTCCGCCGTCATGCCCTTGAGCTCACGGAGCCTGCGCAGCTCCTGGCCCAACCGGCGTCGCCTGACGGTGGGATTGACATTGGACGCCACGGGAAGTGCACCTCCGGCTCCGTACTGCTGTCGTTTCTGGTCAGCAGACTGCCACTCCGAGGTCACACCGCGCAGTGAAACGCACACAGAAGGCGAGCGAGCATGTGCGCGGGGTGGCGGGGGGGGCGTCGTCCCGAACGGCCGGCCCGCCACCCCGCGCTCCTTGCTGCGGCTCCCGAACGGGATGGTGGGGACGGTGGTGCGGGTGATGCTGCGCGCGCCGCAGCGCGCCGTGGTGCGTGCGTCGCGTCGCGGCATGGTGCGAGCGCCGTACGGCGTGTCGTGCGGCGTACGACGGTGGTGCGGGGCGTCGCACGGCGCGTGCCGGGTCGTGCGGCACGTCGTGCGGCGCTTCTACGGCGTCAGCGGGCGCCCACGCGGGCCATCCTGCTGTGGCCGCCGTGCCGTGACTGGCCCGGCGCGCCGGCCGCTTCCGCCGTGGCACGGGACGCGGGTTGCCGTACGGCTCCCGCGCCGGCGGCCTGCGACCGCCGGGGCTGCGCCGCGACACCGTTCTGTACGTCCATGACGGCGTGCGCGACCAGCCCGCCCATCGGGTCGTGCCGGATCAGATCCCGGAGACGGGAGCGCGATGACCGCCCCTCGTTGCCCGGGTAGAGGTGCTTGCCGAGTCCGACCGCATGGGCCAGCGCGGCGAGTGCCGCGGTCCGCGGGTCCGGGGGTACGCCGGTGCGGATCGCGTTGTCCAGCCGGGCCCTGATTTCCCGGCTGATGGCCGTCTCCGTCGCCTGGTAGCGCGTCGTCGGCAGTACTCCGCACATCTGTCCCGCCACGGCATGGACCATGCCGCACCGTTCGAGATGCGTGAGGTAGGTCTGGCGCAGCCCCAGTCGGGGCCCGCCGATCCAGTGGACCGCGCGCACCGGACTGCCGCGTCGGCGCAGCAGTTCGAGCGCGGAGTCCAGAGTCGGATCTCCTGTCGGCCGTGCCATCACCACGGCGATACGATCCCCGTCTGGGGCTATCCGTCCTGCCAGAGCCAGCTCTACTAGCTGGGCCCCGGCCAGGCCGAGGTCGAGCGACTGCGGCTGCGCTGTGGTGCCCGTAGTCGGGTCCAAAGCGAGCAGCAGAAGCTCCTCCGGAATTGTTCTGCGGCTCCTGCCCATCCATGCCTCCCCGCGTGGATGAATGACAGGGTGACCCCTCTCACATTCATCTGTCGAGAGTGCGTGGGGGGTTCGGTAGGGAACCGGTAGGTATGTCGTTCTCGTCTTGCACGTCGGCGACAGCTATCCGTGGGGTGCAGCGGGTACCGGTTCGCGTGGCGGCAAGGTGGCGCCGCGCGTACACAGGACACTTGGGAACACTTGGCCAGGCAGCAGTGCGACGTATGAAGGAGACATCGGTGGCGGGCGAGTCCCCCGACAAGTCGGACAAGAAGCAGTCGTCGGGGAAGACGGCGCGGAGCGAACGCGATCCGCGCCTGTCCGTTTTCCGAGGGGAGCCGGACGAGCCGGCGAAGGAATCGGGTGTGAAGTCGGGCGAGAAGCGGACGGTGGAGTCCGACGAGAAGCCCGGTGGGAAGTCCGATGGGAAGCCCGGCGGGAAGTCCGGCGGGAAGTCCGATGCCGGGTCCGGAGGGAAGTCCGGGGCGAAGGGCGATGCGGAGGCCGGGGCGAAGGGCGGGGGTGAGCCCTCGGCGGAGCCGGAGGCGTCTGAGGGGGCTGAGGAGGCCGCTGGGGACGGCGAGGGCGCCGAGGGTGGCGACGACCGTTTGCGGGCGGCTGTGGCCGCCTGGGTCGCGGAGAAGGGCGATGGGGGCGGTGCGGACGGCGATGCCGATGCTGACGCCGCTGGCGCCGATGTCGCTGACACGGCCGGCGAGGTAGCGAACGACGCTTCCGCGAAGTCGGACCCGAAGCCGGCGTCGAAGTCGAAGTCGGAGGAGCGGGCGGACGCGCCGGGCAAGGCCGGCGAGAAGTCCAAGGCCGACGAGAAGTCCAAGGGTGATGAGAAGTCCAAGGCCGAGGGGAGCGGTGACGACTCCGAGCCTGAGGTGACGGCCGACGCCGAGGCAGCGGCCGAACCGAAGGCCAAGGCTGAGACCAAGCCCAAGGCCAAGGCTGAGCCCAAGGCCAAGGCTGAGCCCGAGTCCGCGGCCAAGCCCAAGGTCGTTGATCAGCCGACTGCCGTCTTCAAGACCGTCGGGCCGCAGAAGGGCAAGCCCGACGAGGCTCGGGCCGACGCCGAAGCAGGCGAGTCGGCGGTGGATGACGCGACCCGCGTGTTTGCTGTCGCGAAGGCTAAGGCGAAGGGTGCGTCGGCCGAGCCCGTCGACCAGGCGACCACCGTCTTCAAGATCCCCCCGTCCGCCGAGGGTAAGCCCGCGGCCAAGTCGAAGTCCGCGACCAAGCCTGAAGCCAAGCCCGAACCCGAGGGTCAGGACAAGGGTCAGGACAAGGGGAAGAGCAAGGAAGAAGCCGCCGAGGCCCAGGACGGCGCCAAGGCCGAAGCCAAGGGCAGCGCCAAGGGCGGCGCCAAGGACAGCGCCAAGGCCGACAGCAAGGCCGCCCCCGAGCGGGACGCCGAGCGGACCAGCCAGTTCGTCGCGCTGAAGTCGGCGGACGACGGCACGGCGGGCAGGTCGCTGGGCAAGACGGCGCCCAAGACGCCGGCCCGTACGTCCGACAAGGCGGCGGAGACGGCCGCGGAGAAGCTTGCGGAGAAGCCGACCGCAAAGCCGGCCGCAAAGCCGAGTGCAAAGCCGGCCGCAAAGCCCGGCGAGCCCGCGGACAAGGCGTCCGGTGGCGCGACCGCCGACAAGGCCTCGGGCTCCCTGCCGTCGGCCGCCCCCGCGAAGCCGACCGCGTCCCCCCAGCCCGCCGGCCGGCCGGGCGCCATGCCGCCGGCCGCTACGGGTGCCACGCCGGGGGCCGGGCCCGCCGCGCTGCCCGAGTCGGAGCGGACCAAGCAGGAGCCCCTGCCGCCGCTCGACCTCCTGGCGAAGCTCACCAACACCCCGCCGCCGCCCGAGACCACGCTGCGCACGGTCGTCCGCCGGTTCAAGATCTGGACCCCGCTGGCGGTGCTGCTGGTGATCATCTTCGTGATCGTCCAGGCGGTGCGCCCGCTGCCCGCCCCGGCGGTCGTCCTCGGCGGCGCCAAGTCCTCGTTCGTCTTCGAGGGCGGCAAGCTCTCCATCCCGTGGCCCGAGCACGGGCAGGCGGCGGTCAAGGTCGTGGGCTCCGGTGACGTGGGGACGTTCGGCGAGCAGAAGCCGGTGCCGACCGCGAGCGTCGCCAAGATCATGACGGCCTACGTCATCCTCAAGGAGCACCCGCTCAAGAAGGACGAGAAGGGCCCGCAGATCGAGGTCGACGACAAGGCGGTGACCGAGGGCGGCTCCACGGACGAGTCGCGGATCGAGGGGCTCCGGGCGGGGCAGAAGTTCAGCCAGCAGGACATGCTCAAGATGCTGATGATCCCGTCCGGCAACAACATCGCCCGGCTGCTGGCCCGTTGGGACACCCAGTCCGCCAACGAGGGGGCGTTCGTCAAGAAGATGAACGCCGCCGCCAAGGACCTGGGCATGAAGGACACCACCTACACCGACCCCAGCGGTCTGGACCCCAAGACCGTGAGCACCGCCGTCGACCAGATCAAGCTGGCCGAGGCCGTCATGAAGTTCGACGCCTTCCGGCCGATCGTCGCCATGACCAACGCGGAGATCCCGGGCCTGCCGGGGCGGATCAACAACAACAACGACAATCTGCTGCTGGAGCCCGGGCTGAGCATCAAGGGCATCAAGACCGGCTCCAGCACCGCGGCCGGCGGCACGCTGTCCTGGGCGGCCTACAAGACGGTGGACGGCAAGGACCGCCTGA
Organism: Streptomyces sp. NPDC043738; assembly: GCF_056436545.1. Taxonomy (NCBI): domain Bacteria; kingdom Bacillati; phylum Actinomycetota; class Actinomycetes; order Kitasatosporales; family Streptomycetaceae; genus Streptomyces; species Streptomyces sp. NPDC043738. The sequence continues at coordinate 60,570 of NZ_JBWKCJ010000034.1, forward strand.
TACTCGGCGCGATGATGGACCAGCACTTCAAGGGCCTGGACCCCAACGCCGAGAACAGCCTCACCATGGTCAAGAACAACAGCCAGAAGGTCATCGCAGCCGTACGCGAAGCGCTGACCTCGGCCACGGCGGTGAAGAAGGGGCAGGTCGTCGGCTATGTCGACGACGGCCTGGGCGGTCTGACGCCGGTCGTCGCCACCAAGGACCTGAAGGCGGTCGGAGTCTCGGGTCAGACGCTGCGGTTGAGCATCGGCGACGGCGGCAAGGCCGTCCCGCACGAGGCGAAGGCCGGGACCACCGTCGGTGTGCTGACGGTCGGCAGCGGCCAGCGGGCCCAGAAGGTGCCGGTGGCCCTGCAGAAGGACCTCCTCGAGCCGTCCTTCGGAGCGAAGCTGACCCGGATCGGGTGAGTGGACCGGGGCTCCGGGCCGGCGGGCGTCGACACCGCCGTGCCGGCCGGAGCCCCGGCACCCTGCGCTTCTGCTCCGTTCCCCCCGGCCCTCTCGGTCACCGGAGCCCGTCATCGACGTAGCGCAGGTACAGCAGGCGGCGTCACAGAAGCCGCCGGCGCCGGCGGCGTGCGAGCCGGCCATGACCACCCGCCGTGCGCGGCTGACCCAGAGTGCGGTGGTGCTGGTGCCCTCCGGGCTGATGCTGCTCCTGGGGGCGTGGGGCATCCGCCGGCAGGACGCCGTCTGGCGGGACGAGGCGGTCACCTACGACATGGCGCACCGCGGCCTGGCCGACCTGTGCCGCACGCTGCAGCACGTCGACGTCGTGCACGGCCTGTACTACGCGCTGATGCACGTCTGGTTCCGCCTCTACGACACCGCCCTCGGCGACGCCTTCGGTGCCGCGGTCGGCCTGCGGCTGCCGTCCGTGGCCGCGATGACGCTCGCCGCGGCGGGCGTCGCCCTGCTGGGGCAGCGGCTGGTCGGGCGGCGGGCGGGTCTGCTCGCGGGCCTCACCTTCGCGCTGATCCCGGTCGTGCAGCAGTACGCGCAGGAAGGGCGCTCCTACGCGACGGTCTGCGCCCTGGTCGTCTGGGCCACGCAGCTGCTGGTGCGAAGCGCCGCCCGTGCGCGCCGCGGGCTGTGGCTCGGGTACCCGGCGCTGATGCTGTGCGCCTGCCTGCTGCACGAGTTCGCGTGTCTGGTGCTGCCCGCACACGGCGCCGCGGTGATCCTGGCGCGCCTGCCGCGTCGCGTGCTGCGCGCCTGGGCCCTGTCCGCGCTCGCCGTCCTCGCCGGCCTGGCCCCGCTCGCGGTCCTCAGCACCCGGCAGTCCGCGCAGATCGGGTGGCTCATGTGGCCGGACCCCCTGCAGCTGCTGACCTTCGCCGTGCTCGCGGTCCTCGGCCTGGCCTGCGCCCGAGTCCGGGTGCCCTCCCGCGGCCCCATCGGCCTGCGCGCCCTGGGCATCCCGCTGCTCCTCCTGCCCACCCTCCTGCTGCTCCTGCTCTCCCACGTCGAACCGGCCTACGTCGACCGCTATGTCCTCTACTACGTCGTCGGCTTCGCGCTGCTCGCGGGCGCCGCGCTGGCCCGGCTCCTCCGCCCGGCGGGTGAGCCGGGCCGGTCCCGGCCGCGACGGCTGCGCCGGGCGCTGGCCCTGGCCGCGGTCCCGGCCGCGCTGCTCCCCGTCGATGTCCATCTGCGCAGCCCCGACAGCCGGGTCGACGACGTCAGCGCGGTCGCCCGGGCCGTACGGGAGATCGCCGAGCCGGGCGACGGCCTGCTCTTCATGCCGTCCCGGCGCCGCATCTGGACGGCGACCCGGCCGCACGACTTCCGAGGCCTGACCGACCTCGCCCTGGCCAGGAGCCCATCGGCGTCCCACACCCTCTACGGGACGGAGCTGTCCGGCGACGCGATCCGCGAGCGGATACTGGCCAGCCGCCGCATCGTGGTCGCCGGGGACCCGGCCGGCCAGCCGGCGGACGCCAGCGACCAGGAGATCGCCAAGCGGGCCACGCTGCGCTCGGCGTTCGTGGAGTGCGATGTCACGCAGGTGCGGGGGGCCCGGATGGCGCTCTACGCACGGGCGGGCGGCACGGACGACGGGGGCGCGGGAGGCTGCTGAGGTACGAGGCGCCTGCGCATGGGGCGTGGCCGGTCCCGGGGCGGACCGCCCGTCACAGGAGATCCGCCGTCCCCCGTCGCGGGCGCGACCTGCGCATACGCGGCCGGCTCGCCGGCCGTCCGGGCGCGGTGCCGTCCAGCAGCGCCAGGCAGCAGGAGGCACGGGCGCGGTCCGCGAGCAGCGCGGCCGGCCGCGTGAGCTCGGTGCTGTACGCCGGAGTGGTCATGACTCGATTGTCCGCCGCGAGTCTTCGGTGCCTACCGAAGCAAGACATGCCTACGGTGCCCGTATGAGTGCCTCCCCGGAGTACGCCACCTTCCATTTCCACGCGCTGCACCATGCCGACCAGCCGCTGCTGCTGCCCAACGCCTGGGATGTCGCCTCGGCCGTCGCGCTCGCCGGGGCCGGGTTCGCGGCGATCGGCACGACGAGCCTGGGGGTCGCCGCGGCCCACGGCTATCCGGACGGGCGCGCCCTCGCCGAGGTCCGGGACGCCACCCTGGCCCTGGCGCTGCGCCTCAACGGCCGGCTGGCCTGTCCTTACACCGTCGACATCGAGGGCGGCTTCGGCGGTGATCCGGCGCAAGTCGCCGAACTAGCCGGTGAGTTGGCGGAGGCCGGGGCCGCGGGGCTCAATCTGGAGGACGGGCTGCCCGGTGGCGCGGGGCTGCAGGATCCGGTCCGTCAGGCCGAGTTGATCGGCGCGGCGAAGGAGCGCGCGCCGGGGCTGTTCCTCAACGCCCGGATCGACACCCACTGGCTGGTGGACGCTCCGCCGCCGCTGTCGGTGACGCTCGCGCGCGCCGAGAGCTATCTGGCGGCGGGCGCGGACGGCATCTTCGTGCCGGGCGTCGTCGCCGACGACGATGTATCGGCGCTGGTCAGCGAGGTTCCCGCGCCGCTGAACATCCTCTTCGCGCCCGGGCGGCACACCGTCAGCCGACTGGCGGAGCTCGGTGTGCGCCGCATCAGCACCGGCTCGCTGCTCTTCCGTACGGCCCTGTCGGCCACCCTCGGGGCGGCGGAGGCCATCCGTGCGGGACGGGAGCTGCCGGATGTGGCGGGAGGGGGCGGTGCGCTACTGGGTTACGAGGACGTGCAGCGGTTGCTGGGGGAGTAGCGGCCGGCGGGCGCCGCGGGCCCGGCGGCGTCAGGCCTGCGGGCTGCGGGCTCCGTTGCGGCGCCGGTGTACGGCGACGACCGTACCGGCCACGCCCAGCGCACCCGCACCGCCCAGCAGCCCCGCCTTGGGCAGGTGGCCGGCCCTCTCGGCCAGTCCGGCCAGCCCGTTGTCGGGCAGCATGATCGACGTGCGGCTCTCCGTGGGCGCGGTGGAATCGGCGGCGGAGGCGGCGCCCGCGGGAAGCAGCAGGACGGCCAGCGCGCCGGTCGCGACGGTGGCGGTACGGATCACGGTGCGGCACTGGGCCCGCATGGGTACTCCTCGTCGGGGCGGCTCGGATCGGGCCGCCGTAGGGGCGCGGTAACGAGACAGCACGTTACGGAGCGTCCTTAACGGCGATCCATACGTTGTGTAACAGTCAGCGGGATCTCTGGGATCGGTCCTGTGACGGGGCGTCCGCTACGGCCCGGTCAAAGACGGCAAAGGCCGCCAAGGCGTCTTTGCGCCCCGCGCGACGGCATCGGCGGCGCCGCGCCGTCGGAATGGCCGCGCTGAAGATTCCCCCTCCCGCCACCTTGGATAGCTTGGTGCCGCAGGGTCAGTTGATTCCCGTTCACGGTGTTGCGCGCGTGTGGGGCGGTGCGCGCGTACGGAGTCCAGGGAGGCGGTGGCGATGCCATGCGACGGCGGCGATGCCGCGTGCGGCGGTGTGCGGTGCCACCCGTGGTGGTGGCGCCCGCGCGCGCCGCTGACCGGCCGGGGCCCGCGTGTCGCTCGGGCCGCCCTCGCCGCGCTCGCCGTGCTTGCCCTCCTCGGCGGCTGTGCCGGCCTGGAGGGCCTGCAGAACGACGGGCGCGCCAGGGACGTCAGGGCGCCCCTCGCGCTGTGGCCGCAGTACACGCCCGCCCCGCTCGGCCGGGACGACAACCCCGCGGCGCTCAAGCCCGTACGCGGGGTCCCGCACATCCCCAGCGGCAGCATGGCGGACGCGGACGCGCTGGCCGTCCTCGACGCGGACTTCACCGCGGAGGGCCGGCGTCCGCCCGCCCCGAAGACCGTCCGCAGCCCTCGCCTCTACGACGTCACGCACGACGGCCGGCCGGACCTGATCACGGTGACCGACCTCGACCCCCGCAACAGCGAGCTGCGGGTCTACAGCGCCCGGCACGGGGTGGTGACCCGGGTCCTGGCGCTGCCCGGTGTGCTCGCGGGGGTGGAGCTGGCGGCCGGTCACCTCTCCATCCGTGAGCCCACGAAGGACCCGCGCTACGTCGCCGTCACCGACTACGTCTGGGACGGCGACTCGATGGCCCTGTGGGACCTCACCCTGGACGAGCCCCGCAAGCGGCCGACCGCGCACACCGGCGGCGGCAGCCCGTGAGGCGCCCGGCGGTCTCCCTCCGCTGGAAGATCGCGCTGACCGTGATGGCGGTGAGCTGCGCGGTCGCCGCGGCCCTGGGTGTCCTGGTGCACAACGCGGTGGCCCGCCAGACCGTCGGCCAGCTGCGCAAGGAGACCCGCGCCAACCTCGACACCGCCCTGGACGCCTTCGAGTACGGCACCTCGCGCGAGGGCGTCAACTCCGTCCTCGACCCACCGGAACTGCCGGGCGAGCTACGGGAGTTGGTGCGTTCCGGTCGCCGGGGCAGCATGGTCGGCACGTATCGGGGCCGCCCCGTCATGTGGGCGGCGGCTCCGGCCGACAGCCAGGTGATGGCCGTCTGGTCGCCGTACGGCACCACCCGCGGTTCGCTGGAGACCCTCGACACCGCCATCCTCGGCTCGGCCGTGCTCGCCGCCACGGCCGTGGCTCTGGCCGGCCTCTTCCTCGCCCACCGCATCAGCCGCCGGCTGACCACCACGGCGGCGGTGGCGCGCCGGATCACCGCCGGCGACCTGGACGCCAGGGTCGGCAACGCTCCAGGTCGGGCGGCCGGTGGCGGCCCCGCGGGGCAGGACGAGGTGGCGGCGGTGGCGGCCGCCCTGGACTCGGTGGCCGGTTCGCTGCAGAGCCGGCTACGGGCCGAACAGCGCTTCACCGCCGATGTCGCCCATGAACTGCGGACGCCGCTGACGGGCATCCTCGCCTCGGCCGAGCTGCTCCCGGAGGGCCGCCCCAAGGAGATGATCAACGACCGGCTGCGGGCGCTGCACCGTCTCACCGAGGACCTGCTGGAGATCTCCCGGCTGGACTCCGGCACCGAGCACGCCGACCTGGCCGCGTACGAGCTGGGCGCGCTGGTGGAACGCTCGGTACGTGCCACCGGCCTCGACACCGAGATGCGGATCGGCTCCGACACGGTCGTCGACACCGACCGGCGCCGCCTCGACCGCATCGTCGTCAACCTCGTCCTCAACGCACACCGGCACGGCCGGCCCCCGGTCGTCGTCACCGTCGACGCCCCGCCCGGCGGCCCTCCGACCATCGAGGTGCGCGACCACGGGCCGGGCTACCCGCTCGATCTGCTGCACCACGGCCCGCAGCGCTTCCGCACCGACGCACCCGGGCGCGGCAAGGGCCACGGCCTGGGTCTGACCATCGCCGTCGGCCAGGCCGCCGTGCTGGGCATCGACCTGCGGTTCTCCAACGCCCCCGACGGCGGCGCCCGTGCCGTCCTGCGCCTACCGCAGGGCGACGCGGACGCCCCCTGACCTACCGGCGCCCCGCCGGCCCCCTACCAGTCGATGTCGTCCGGCGGCTCCGGCAGCGCCTCGTCCTCCTCCGGCTCCGGTTCCGTTGCCGCAAGGCCGCCCCGGACCGGCGCGCCGACCGTCGCGCCCCCCGTGGAGTCCGCCTGCCCTCCCCCTCCTTCTCCTGTTCCCTCGCCGTCCCGCCCCGCCAGCACGTCCAGGATCTGCTCGCCGTACTTCGCGAGCTTGTTCTCGCCGACCCCGCTGACCGTGCCCAGCTCGGCGGCCGTCGCGGGCCGGACGGTGGCGATCTCCCTGAGCGTCGCATCGTGGAAGATCACATACGCGGGCACGCCCTGCTCCTTGGCCGTACGGCCCCGCCAGCCGCGCAGCGCCTCGAAGAGCGGCAGTGCCTCCTGCGGCAGGTCCACCGGCGCCCGCTTGGCCTTCGCCTTCGCCTTGGCCGCCCGCGCGGCCTTCTCCGGCTCCCGGCGCATCGGCACCTCGCGCTCACTGCGCAGCACCTCGCCGCTGGTGTCGGTGAGCACCAGCGTGCCGTAGTCGCCCTCGACGGCGAGCAGGCCCTGCGCCAGCAACTGGCGTACGACACCCCGCCATTCGGCTTCCCGGAGGTCGGCCCCGATCCCGAAGACGCTCAGCGCGTCATGATCGAACTGGATGACCTTGGCGGTCTTCCGCCCCATCAGGATGTCGATGATCTGCCCCGCCCCGAACTTCTGCCCCCGCTCCCGCTGCAGCCGTACGACCGTCGACAGCAACTTCTGCGCGGGGACCGTGCCGTCCCAGGTCTGCGGCGGGGCCAGACACGTGTCGCAGTTGCCGCACGCGGTGCTCTGCTGTCCGAAGTAGGCCAGCAGCCGCACCCGGCGGCACTCCACCGCCTCGCACAGCGCCAGCATCGCGTCGAGGTGGGCCGAAAGCCGGCGCCGGTGCGCCTCGTCCCCCTCCGATCCGTCGATCAGCTTCCGCTGCTGCACCACGTCCTGCAGCCCGTAGGCCAGCCAGGCCGTCGACGGCTGGCCGTCCCGCCCGGCGCGCCCGGTCTCCTGGTAGTAGCCCTCCACCGACTTCGGCAGGTCCAGATGCGCCACGAAGCGCACGTCCGGCTTGTCGATGCCCATCCCGAACGCGATCGTGGCCACCACGACCAGCCCGTCCTCCCGCAGGAACCGGGCCTGGTTCGCGGCGCGGACACGGGCATCGAGCCCGGCGTGATACGGCACCGCTTCGATGCCGTTGTCCACCAGGAACTGGGCGGTCTTCTCCACCGACGCACGCGACAGGCAGTAGACGATCCCCGCATCGCCCGCATGCTCGGTCCGCAGCAGCTCCAGCAGCTGCTTCTTCGGCTCGCTCTTCGCCGCGATCCGGTACTGGATGTTCGGCCGGTCGAAGCTGGCCACGAAGTGCCGGGCGTCCGCCATCCGCAGCCGTGAGGTGATCTCGGCGTGGGTGGCCTCGGTCGCCGTGGCGGTCAGCGCGATCCGCGGCACCTCGGGCCAGCGCTCGTGCAGCATCGACAGGGCCAGATAGTCCGGCCGGAAGTCGTGGCCCCACTGCGCGACACAGTGCGCCTCGTCGATCGCGAACAGCGAGATCTTCCCCCGGTCGAGCAGGCTCAGCGTCTGCTCCACCCGCAACCGCTCCGGCGCCAGATACAGCAGATCCAGCTCCCCGGCCAGGAACTCGGCCTCGACGAGCCGCCGCTCCTCCAGATCCTGTGTCGAATTGAGGAACCCGGCCCGCACACCGAGCGCCCGCAAGGCGTCGACCTGGTCCTGCATCAAGGCGATCAGCGGGGAGATCACGACCCCCACACCGCCCCTGACCAGCGAGGGAATCTGATAGCAGAGCGATTTGCCGCCACCGGTCGGCATCAGGACGACGGCGTCCCCGCCCCCTATGACGTGGTCGATGATCTCCTGCTGGCTGCCGCGGAACGCCTCATACCCGAACACCCGGCGCAGCACCTGCACCGCCTCGTTCGCCTCCGAAGCGTCTTCCACATCCATGTCCACGACCACTTCCACGTCCGCCAGAGCCATTCCAGAAGCCTACGAGGTTCCGCGGGCGCGCCGCCGAGCCTGTGGACAACTCCTGTCATGGACGGTTCCGGCCGCACCGGTCCGGTGGGTGCCCAAGGGCGCCTCAGGGCTGGTCGAAGGAGAGCAGTGGCAGCGCGTGCAGTGCCACGGCGAGGTCGGCGGTGGCGCGGGGGTCCTTCAGGGAGCGCCCGGTCAGCTCCTCCAGCCTCTGCAGCCGGTAGCGCACGGTGTTGCGGTGGCAGTACAGCAGCTCCGCCGCGCCGGCCGTCGAGCCGGCCGAGGCGAACCAGCACTCCAGGGTCTGCAGCAGGCGGTCCCGCTCGACCGCCGGCAGTTCCAGTACGCCCGCGAAGACCGCCCGAGCGATCCGTCCGGCCTCCTCCGGGGCCGCGGCGACGAGCAGAGCGGCCGGGCTGTCGTCGAACCGCGCGATGCCCGCCGGCCGCCCGCGCCCGCCCGCCAGCGCCAGCCGGGCCAGCCGCAGTGCTCGGGGGGTCTCCCGCAGGTCGCGGTAGGTGGGGCTGACGCCCACCCGGGAGGCGGCGGACCGCCCCAGCACCCGCAGGGCGGCCTCCTCGGCCCCCGGATGGTGCACGGCGATCACACCGACCTGGAGGTCGGGCAGCAGGCGCCAGGCCGACCGCAGCTGCTCGGCCAGGAGGCGCGCCTCGATCCCGGGGATCGCCTCCCGGCCCGGGGCGGGCACCTCGGCCGCCACGACGACATGCGGCCCGCCGGTCGGCAGGCCGAGCACGTCCGCGGCCTCCCACAGGGTCGTGCGATCGGTGAGCATCCCGGTGAACAGCGCCTCGACCAGGGCGGACCGTTCGCGCTCCCGTTGGAGCACCAGCTCGGACGCCTCCTCGCGGTAGGCGTCGCTGGCCGCCGCCGCGAGGCCCTCGTTCACCCACCACGCGGCCAGGGAGACGATCGTGTCGGTGGTGACGCCCTCGGCGGTGCGGGCTTCCTCGGCGAGCTCGGACCACAGGAACTCGGACCCGACCCGATAGGCGTGCAGCATCTCGGCCAACGGCTCTCCCTGGCGGGCCCGTTCGCGGCCGGTGTCCTGCGCGGTGGTCATGTCGGAGGTGTCGCAGCCGGTGATGAGGCTCTGGAAGACCAGCTCGGCGTTGCCGAGACAGGAGGCCCTCAGCTCCTCGAACGGCACACGTTCCTCGTTGCCGTAGTACGTCACCTCGGCGCGGATACGGCGGGCCATCCGCACGCTCAGTTCCGGTGCGCGGCCCAGCAGCGTGGCCGCTATGGGGGCGATTTCGGCAGGCGGGACGGGTACGCGGGGCATGAACCGCAGATTACAAAGACCGGCACGCAGATGAACGGCGTTGTGCGCGGGGACAACGGGGACGGTGGTGCTGCTGTGCGCCGGCACATGGCTCGTACGGCGGGTGGCCGCAACGATGTCGGAGACGTTACCGGCCGGTATCGGACCCAGCTTCCGTCTCGCTGTCTCCTCAGGGGGAACTGTGCCCAGAGCCGTCACACACAGCACCGCGCACACCGACGCACCACGCAGCACCGCGCACACCGACGCACCACGCAGCACTGCGAACACCCGCGCACCACAGAGCACCGCACGCGCCAAGAAGTGGTCATCCGCCCTGGCCGGCGCCGGACTCCTCGCCGCCACCCTCACCACCGGCGTCTCGCCCGCCCATGCCGCGGACACCGCCGGGACCGGCAAGTATGTGGCGCTCGGCGATTCCTACGCCGCCGGTGCCGGGGTCCTGGCGCAGTCCGCGGGCCTGTGCATGCGCTCCGACCACAACTACGGCCATCTCGTCGCCGCGGCGCTCGCCCCGTCGTCGTACGTGGACAAGACCTGCGCCGGAGCGAAGGTGAGCGCGCTCACCGAGCCCCAGAAGGACGCCGGGATGGTGGTCAACGGTCCCCAGCTCGACGCCGTCACCGCGGACACCTCCCTGATCACGCTCACCATCACCGGCAACAACCTCGGCCGCTCCGACGTCGGCTTCGGCGATGTCGCGGTCGTCTGCTCGGCCGTGTCCCTGACCAACCCCTTCGGTGCGCCCTGCCGCGACCTGTACAAGGACACGCTCAGCACCTGGCTGGACTCCGCGACCGCCCGGCTGGCCAAGGACCTCGGGACGATGCGCGCCAAGGCCCCGAAGGCCAGGGTGCTGGTCGTCGGCTACCCGTCCGTGTTGCCCGACGACCCGGCGAAGTGCCTGGGCAAGATGCCCGTCACGACCGGGGACCTGACGTTCCTGCGCTCCGTACTCGGCGAACTCAACGACAAGGTCGCCAAGACCGCCACCGCCGCGGGCGCCACGTACGTCGACACGCTCGGCCCGACCAAGGGGCATGACAGCTGCTCGGCGGACAAGTGGGTGGAGGGCCTGGTCCCGACCTCGCCGGCCGTGCCGCTGCACCCCAACGCCACCGGCGAACGTGCCATGGCCGACGCGGTGTTGCACGCGCTCGGCCGCTGATCCGGCCCGGCGCCGGCTCCGTCCGGGTCGTGGGGGGGGGGGGGGGGGGGGGGGGAAGCAAAACGCGCGCAAAGGGGAGGGTAGGGGGGGTTCGACAGGGGGGGGGGGAGCCATCCCGCCCCTTGCCTTAGCTCTGTTCC